>NZ_JBSGEL010000075.1:0-36102 GCF_053602875.1 Kitasatospora sp. NPDC004289
CCCCCCTTCCGGGGGGAGCGACGGGGCCCGGGTGCGTTCCGGTCTACCGTCAGCCGCCGGCCGCGGCCAGCGCCTTGAGCTGCTCGAAGGTCATGCCCGCCTGGGCCAGCACCTTGATCTCGGCCTCGGGCGCGCCGAGCGCGACGAGCTCCTTGATCTGCGCGTCGGTCAGCGTGACCGCACCGGCACCGGGCTTGACGCCCGGGATGTCGGCGCCGCCCGGGACGGGGACGCCGCCCTTGCCGGCCATCGCGGCGCCCATGACGGCGCCCATGGTGTCCTCGAGGTCCTTCTTGGTGATCGCGGTGGCGCCGGTCGGGGCCTTGGGGGCCTCGGCGTCCTTGGCGAAGGTCACCTTGATCGGCATGTGGAGGTCGGCCGGGGCGTCCTTCTCGAACTGGGCCAGGTCGAAGGAGACCGCCGAGAGGGCGCCGTCCTTGATGAAGACGTCGACGCCGACCTTCTTGTCCGGGAAGTCGGACGGGACGGTGGCGGGCAGCTCGTCGAAGCCCGGCAGGTCCTTCGCCAGCGGCTTGATGCTCTTCAGCAGGTCGTCCGCGAAGGCCTTGGCGGGGGCGGCCACGTAGATGTGGTCGGCGCCCTCGTGCTTGCCCTTGTCCTCGAAGGTGACGTTGCGGGAGATGACGTCCTTGACGGTGTTGACCAGGCCGGAGGCGACCTTCGGGTCCACCGACGGGGCGGCCGAGGGGCTGCCCTTGCTGCCCGCCGCCTTGCCGGCCTCCTCCGCCAGGCCCTTGAGGGTCTTGGTGTCGATCGAGACCCACTTGCCGCCGATGGCGTCCTGGAAGACCTTCGGGAAGAGGGCGGCGCCCTCCTTCAGCTCCTTGGTGTCCTCGCCGGCGATCTTGGCGATGCCGTCGACGTCGGCCTTCGCGTAGAGGGTGCCGTCGATGTAGCGGATGTCGGCCAGCGCGGCGCCGTCCTTGCCGGTGAGGGCGTAGGCGGCGTCGAACCCGAGGTCGTCCGGGATGGAGTTGAGGTCGGCGGCCTGGCCCTCCTTGAGGCCCGCCACGTCCTTCAGCGGCTTGTCGGCGGCGATCGCGACCGAGAGCTTGATGCCGGACATCAGCTCGGCCGTCTTCTGGTCGAGCTGCTCGCTCTTGTCCTTGGAGACGGCCTTGTCGAAGGCGAGGATCTGCTCGGGCGTGGCGTCGAAGCCGAGCTCGGCCTTGAAGCTCTTGCCCTCGTAGACCTTGCCGAAGGCGTCCGAGACCTTGTCGGCGGCGGACAGCTGCTTGACGGTGCCGCAGGCGACCAGGCCGCCGGCCAGCACGACGGAACAGGCGGTGGCGGTGGCGGCGACGCGGGCCGTCCGGCGCAGGGTGGTGTTGATGGGACTTCTCCCCCGTGAAAGGCACCCGGACTGCTCACCGGGCTGCAGTGCTCGACTCTTGGTGACGACCCCAGGCAAGCAGCTTTCACCCGCCGGGTCACCCTGTTTTCGGCACTTGTGGCCGAAGCAGGACGCACCCGGTAACTTATCCGGTTCTTATGACGAGCCCACGACCGGGTCAGACCGCGCTGCCGGCCTTCCACGCGGACCAGTCCATGTTCCAGCCGTTCAGACCGTTCGACGGACTCACGGTCCGGTCACCCGAGTTGATCACCTCGACCACGTCCCCAACCATCGAACTCGCGTAGAACTTGGCGCCGTTCGTCCCGGGATCACCGGCGCCCTTGACGTCCCGCAGGGCGATGCAGCCGTGGCTGGTGTTGGCGTTGCCGAACTGTGACGCGGGGGACCAGTAGTTGCCGTGGATGAAGGTGCCGGAGGTGGTCAGCCGCTGGGCGTGCGGGACGTCCGGGATGTTGTACTCGTCGCCCAGGCCGACGGTCTGCGAGTCCATCTTGGTCTGGGTGTACTGCTCGGAGATGACCATCTTCCCGGCCCAGGTCCGGTGCTCCGGGGAGCCGCCGATCACCGGGTAGGTGGCGGTCACCTGGCCGTCGGTGGTCACCGTGAGGGTGTCCTTGCCCAGGTCCGCGACGCTGACCTGGCTGCGGCCGATGGTGAAGGCCACGTCCTTGGACTGGGTGCCGTAGACGCCCTTGGCGCCCTCCACGTCCTTGAGCCGCAGCTTCAGGGTGACCTTGGTGCCCTTGGCCCAGTACTGCTCGGGGCGGAAGTCGAGCCGGGTGCTGGAGTACCAGTGCCCGACGACCTCGACGCCCGGCTCGGCCGTCACCGTGATCGCCTGCTGGACGGCCTTGCGGTTGGTGACCGCCTTGTTGAAGTTGATCGAGACCGGCATGCCGACCCCGACGACGGCGCCGTTCTCCGGGGTGAAGTAGCCGACGAAGGTGTTGGCCGGGGAGGCGGTGGCGAACTTCGCGTTGGCGTCCGCCTCCAGCTTGTCCTTGTCCTGGGCGACGGCCGCCACGGCGTACTTGGCGCCGCTGGACAGCGGCGCGGTGGAGGTCCAGCTCGCGCCGTCGGCGGCGAGCTGGCCGGCTATCTCCTTGCCGTCCTCGGCGGTGAGCTTCACCGAGGTGAGCCTCCCGTCCACGACGGTGACCTTGACCGGCTCGGTGAACGGGGCGTCGGTGACGCCGTCCGCCGGGGAGACGGTGATCTTCGCGACCGAGGTCCTCGGCGAGCCGCTGCCGCCCGCCCCGGCGCCCCCGCCGCTGCCGCCGGAGGGCTTGTCGTCGTTGCAGGCCGCCAGCAGGAAGACGGGGGCACCGAGCATCCCGGCCAGTACGCCGCGCCTGGTCCAGTGCGGCTTCTCGGTCTGCGTCACGGCGGTTCTCCCTGCTCTTCACCTACGGGCGTTACGTACCAAATCAACGCGATCCGGGCGGAAGCGGTTCCATCACCAAACGGTTGAGATCGTACGAGAGTACTGAAGATGCCGCCAGAACGGACAAATCCCCCACCCGGGGCTCCGGGCGGGGGATTCGCGGTGCTGCCTACTGGTCCGCGTACTCGGTCCAGGTCTCCTCGTCCGGGTCGTAGTCGATCCGGGCCGACTCCCAGGTGGCCGAGGTCAGCTCGGTGCCGGGGACGCCGCCGAGCAGCGCCACCGGGTCGATGAAGTGCGCGAGCGAGCCGGACGGGTCCAGCTCGATGGCCTCCACCGACTGGCCGCGCTCCTCGTCGTCCAGGTACTCGTCGGCCTCCACCTGGGCCAGGGCGGCGGCCTTCAGGGCCTGCTCGTCGGTGATCTCGGCGACGATCTCGATGCTGAGCCGTACGTAACGGGGGGCGTCCTGCTCGGGCAGGTCAGTGCTGGTCATGGGGGCGAGCCTAGGCGAGCACCCGCCGCCGGGGAAACGGGTGAGGCCGGCCCCCTCGGAAGGGGGCCGGCCTCGCCGTCTCCGCCCTGGTTCCCCCACCCGGGAACCGCGGAGCGCGCCTCGCGGCGCGGTAGGTGCCGCGGGGGCCACCACACCCTGGGCCGGCCTGGGCCGGCACAGGGGCGGGACGACGGCAACCCCCACGGGCAGGACACGGTGGGCCGGGTCAGGGCCGACCGACGTGTCCGTGGTGACCCCGGTGCGGGGAGCCGCTCCCGCTTCCGCTGTCACCTGCTTCGGCGTCTCGCCGTTGACCACTACAGTGCACGACCCGTGTTAACCGCGTGATGCGCGCAGGTGACGCCGGTGTACCACTTCGTGCCGGGAGGGTTCCGTCAGCCGCCGTCCCCGGCAAGGCGGCTGACGGCGGGTCAGTGACCGGCCCGGTTGGCCAGGAAGGCCAGCAGGTCCTGGCTGGTCACGATGCCCTGCGGCTTGCCCTCGACCAGCACCACGGCGGCGTCGGCCTTCTCCAGCACGGTCATCAGGCTGGTGACGGTCTCGCCCGAGCCGACCACCGGCAGCGGCTTGGACATCACGCTGTCCAGGGTGTCGGTGAGCGCGACCTTCTGGGTGAACAGCCCCTCCAGCAGCTCCCGCTCCACCACCGAGCCGATCACCTCGCCGGCCATGATGTCGGGGTGCCCCGCGCCCGGCGAGACCACCGGCATCTGCGAGACGCCGAAGTCGCGCAGCACCCGGATCGCCTCGGCCACCGTCTCGTTGGGGTGCATGTGGACGAACTGCGGGACGCCCTCGTGCTCCAGCGCGTCCTTGCGGGCCAGCACCTCGACGATGTGCGCCTCGTCGGTCTCCGAGGGCAGGAAGCCGTAGTCGGCCATCCAGTCGTCGTTGAAGATCTTCGACAGGTAGCCGCGGCCGCCGTCCGGCAGCAGCACCACGACCACGTCGTCCGGGCCGAGCCGCTTGGCGACCTCCAGCGCGGCCACCACGGCCATCCCGCAGGAGCCGCCGACCAGCAGGCCCTCCTCCTTGGCCAGGCGGCGGGTCATCTGGAACGAGTCCTTGTCGGAGACGGCGACGATCTCGTCCGCCACCTCGCGGTCGTAGGCGGTCGGCCAGAAGTCCTCGCCGACGCCCTCGACCAGGTACGGGCGGCCGGTGCCGCCGGAGTAGACCGAGCCCTCCGGGTCGGCGCCGATCACCTTGACGGCGCCCTTCGAGGCGTCCTTGAGGTAGCGGCCGGTGCCGGAGATGGTGCCGCCGGTGCCGACGCCGGCGACGAAGTGGGTGATCTTCCCCTCGGTCTGCTCCCAGAGCTCGGGGCCGGTCGAGTGGTAGTGCGAGGCCGGGTTGTCCGGGTTGGAGTACTGGTCCGGCTTCCAGGCGTTCGGGGTCTCGCGGACCAGGCGGTCGGAGACGTTGTAGTAGGAGTCCGGGTGCTCGGGCGCGACGGCGGTCGGGCAGACCACCACCTCGGCACCGTACGCCCGAAGGGTGTTGATCTTGTCGGTGGAGACCTTGTCGGGGCAGACGAAGATGCACTTGTAGCCCTTCTGCTGGGCCACGATCGCCAGGCCGACCCCGGTGTTGCCGGAGGTGGGCTCGACGATGGTGCCGCCCGGCTTGAGGGCGCCCGAGGCCTCGGCGGCCTCGATCATGCGCATCGCGATCCGGTCCTTCACCGAGCCGCCGGGGTTGAAGTACTCGACCTTCGCCAGCACCGTGGCGCTGATCCCGTCGGTGACCTTGTTGAGCTTCACCAGCGGCGTGCCGCCGACCAGGTCGATGATCGAATTGTGGTACCGCACGGGGGTCCTCCCGGTCTGGGGCAATGCGACGTCTGTGAGTACCTCAAAGCCTAGGGCGTCTCAAGGGGTGGACGGGCACTTGCGGGACGAAAGGGAACCGCGTCCGGCTCGGCGGGGGCGGCACCGCGGGCCGTTCCGGCGACGGGCGGCGCGGCACCTGACGTTCTCTCCCCGGATGGCCGAGGGTGCCCGGTAGGGCGCTCCGTCGTTGGGTACCCAGAAGGGGACAGAAGGTGCCGCCCCGACGAGGGGCCCGGTGGATGGAGGGGGTGCGGGGTTGACGCGGGAGTCACGGGCCCGGGCGGCCCGGCGGATCGCCACCGCGGCCGCGTACGGCGGCGGCGGGCTGGGGCTGCTCGGGGTGGGCTTCGTCGGGCTGCTGGTCACCGAGAGCCGGCTGGCCGTCCGCGCGGTCGGGCTGCTGGAGGGCGACCCGCCGCGGGCGGACGGGGTGTACGGGGCCGCCTTCGCCGATCCGGCGGGCGAGCAGGAGCCGCTGGTGCTGGGCTTCCTGGGCGACTCGACGGCCGCCGGGCTGGGCGTGCGGCGGGGGCACGAGACCCCGGGCGCGCTGCTGGCGGCCGGTCTGGCCTCGGTGGCCGAGCGCCGGGTGCGGCTCGCCAACGTGGCCCGCTCCGGCGGCCGGTCCGCCGACCTGGCCGAGCAGGTGGTCCAGGTGCTGCCGCACCGCCCCGAGCTGGCCGTGATCATCGTCGGCGCCAACGACGTGACCAAGCGCACCCCGCCCGCCCTGGCGGTCCGTCAGCTCGGCGAGGCGGTCCGGGCGCTGCGCGAGGCCGGCTGCCAGGTGGTGGTCGGCACCTGCCCGGACCTGGGCACCATCAAGCCGGTGCGCCCTCCGCTGCGCTGGGTGGCCCGGCGGCTGAGCCGCGAGCTGGCCGCCGCCCAGACCATCGCGGTGGTGGAGCAGGGCGGCCGGACGGTCTCACTGGGCTCGCTGCTGGGCCCGGAGTTCGCGGCCCGTCCGGAGATGTTCGCCGCCGACCGCTACCACCCCTCCGCGCAGGGCTACGCGACCGCCGCGATGGCCCTGCTGCCCTCGCTCTGCGCCGCCCTGGACCTCTGGCCGGACGAGCGGGAGCCGGCCGCGCCGGGGGCCGAGCAGGTGCTGCCGATGGCCGTCGCGGCGGCGGCCGCAGCGGGCCGTTCGGGCACCGAGGTGACGGCCGACGAGCGGATCGGGGACTTCGGCCGGCGGTGGGCGCAGGTCAAGCTGCGGCTGCGGTTCGGCCTGCCGGACGCGGCCGACTCGACCCCCGAACCGGCGTCGGCCAACTCACACGCGGGGACGGGTGACGACAGGGCTACCAAGCGGTAACTTTCTCCCGGACCGTCCGCCGCCGCCCCCGCGCGGCGCACCCGGACGCCCGTCGACCCGGACACCCAGCGAGGAGCCCACCATGCCCGAAGCCGTCATCGTCAGCGCCGCCCGTTCGCCGATCGGCCGGGCCTTCAAGGGCTCGCTCAAGGACATCCGCCCGGACGACCTGACCGCGCAGATCATCGGCGCCGCGCTGGCCAAGGTGCCCGGGCTGGACCCGCGCCAGATCGACGACCTGATGCTCGGCTGCGGCCTGCCCGGCGGCGAGCAGGGCCACAACCTGGGCCGGATCGTCGCGGTCCAGATGGGCATGGACTACCTGCCCGGCACCACCATCACCCGGTACTGCGCCTCCTCGCTGCAGACCACCCGGATGGCGCTGCACGCCATCAAGGCGGGCGAGGGCGACATCTTCGTCTCGGCCGGCGTGGAGACCGTCTCGCGCAGCGTGAACGGCACCTCGGACGGCATGCCGGGCACCCAGAACCCGCTGTTCGCCGACGCGGTGGCGCGCACCGCCGACCGGGCCGCGAACGGCGGCGGCGAGTGGCACGACCCGCGCGAGGACGGCCTGCTGCCGGACGCCTACATCGCGATGGGCCAGACCGCCGAGAACCTGGCCGCGCTCAAGGGGATCACCCGCGCCGAGCAGGACGAGTTCGGCGTCCGCTCGCAGAACCTGGCCGAGGCCGCCATCAAGTCCGGCTTCTGGGCGCGCGACATCACTCCCGTCACCCTGCCCGACGGCACCGTGGTCTCCGCCGACGACGGCCCGCGCGCCGGGGTCACCCTGGAGGCCGTCTCCGGCCTCAAGCCGGTCTTCCGCCCGGACGGCACCGTCACGGCCGGCAACTGCTGCCCGCTGAACGACGGCGCCGCCGCCCTGGTGGTCATGTCCGACACCAAGGCCCGCGAGCTCGGCCTCACCCCGCTCGCCCGCGTGGTCTCCACCGGCGTCAGCGGCCTCTCCCCCGAGATCATGGGCTACGGCCCGGTCGAGGCCAGCCGCCAGGCGCTCAAGCGGGCCGGGCTGACCATCGACGACATCGACCTGGTCGAGATCAACGAGGCCTTCGCGGCCCAGGTCATCCCCTCCTACCGGGACCTGGGCATCCCGCTGGAGAAGCTGAACGTCAACGGCGGCGCGATCGCCGTCGGCCACCCCTTCGGCATGACCGGCGCCCGCCTCACCAGCACCCTGATCAACTCCCTGCAGTGGCACGACAAGCAGTTCGGCCTGGAGACCATGTGCGTCGGCGGCGGCCAGGGCATGGCGATGGTCATCGAGCGCCTGAGCTGACCGACGGGCCGGCTCCGGCCACCCGTTCGGAGTGACAGTGCGTAACTGAGGGCCGGATCACATCCATTCAGCGATCCGGCCCTCGTCGCACCCTCCGGAGGCCGTTTTGTCGACGCCCCGGAATCGCCCAACTCCGCAGCGTAGAGCGGGACTACCTAACAATTTGAGGACAAGGACGAAAGTCACGGACAAATCGGGCATCTGCCACTGCAGCATCAGTCGCCCATGCGGCACTGTGGAGACGTAACCCCGTTCCGCTCCTCCCTAGGAGTACGTTCCGTGAGCGTCGTGTACACCACCCTGCTGCTGGTCCTGATCGCCCTCTCCGCCGCGCTGCTGGTCCAGGGCCGCCGCCTCTCCCGCCGTCTCGCCGAGCAGGCGGCCGCCACCGCCGCCGCGACCGCCGCCGCAAGTGCCGCCGCCCCGGCCGTGGTTGACGAGACGGTGATACGCCGGGCCGTGCACGAGGCGCTGGCCGCCGACCGCGAGCGGGAGATCGCCGAGGCCCGCGCGTTCTGGGCCGAGCAGGAGGCCCGGGCCGCGGAGGACGCCCCGATCTTCGACTCCCCGTTCACCAGTGCCCAGGAGGAGTGGCCGCTCTTCTTCCCGCGCCCGACCGGCCCGCTCGACGCCGCCGACCAGGCGGGCACCATGGACCCGGAGTTCGGCGAGGCGCTGCGCAGCGCGCTCGAGGACCTGATCGGCGAGGACGGCGGCGCCGCCGCCCCGCGCCCGGCGGGCGCCCACCCCTCGGGCGGCGGCCACCCCGCCGAGAGCGCCGGGGAGATCCGGGCCCGCCGCGAGGCCGATCTGCTCGCCACCGGCCTGGAGGCCGGCCTGCTGGACGCCGAACCGGCCGTGGACGCCGAGCCGGTGGCCGCCCCCGACCCGCGCCGCCACCCCTCGCACCCGGACTTCGTGCCCAGCCCGACCCCGTCCCGCGAGTGGACCGACACCCGCCTCGCCACCCTGGCCGACGAGGGCGTCGCGCTCACCGACGTCCGCCCCGGTCCGCTCGGCACCCTGGACGTCTACGCCTTCGCCGACGGCACCACGCTCTGCGTCGCCCCCGGCGACCGCGAGGCCGCCTACCGCCTGATCGACGCCGTCCGGGCCGGCGAGGACGTCCGGCTGCTCGGCGGCTCGCGGTTCTCCGGCTCCTACTCGCTGACCTTCTCCACCGACGAGGAGGCCGTCTACGTGCTGGCCGACCGGGTGGTCGCCAGCATCTGATCCGCCCTCAGCAGGCCAACGGCCGGTCGAGTCATCGGGGTTACCGACTCGACCGGCCGTTCGCGTGCCCGGGCTCCCGGGGGTCAGGCGGTGAGCTCGTCCGCCGCCCGCACCGCGTCCAGCGCCTGGGCCAGCACCTCGGGGCCGGCCACCGCGGCCAGTTCCCGCCCGGCGACGGCCAGTTGGTCGCCCACCGCGAAGGCCCCGGCGTCCGGGAACTCCCTCGGCGGCTCGCCCGCCAGCTCCAGCGCCCGCCCGGCCGAGTCCGCCGCCAGGGCCAGCACGGCCGCCGCCCGGCTCGGGTACCCGGGCACCGGGGCCAGCAGCCTGCTCTGCGGCATCGAACGGAAGCGGTCGGCCAGCCGGTCCACGGCGGCCAGGAAGGTCTGTGCGTCTGCCATGCGGTGAGCCTATGCGCTGCCGGGAACGGCGGAGGCCCGCCCCGGTGCAACCGGGGCGGGCCTCAGGCGGGCTGACGCGAGATCAGTCGTCGCCGCGGAGGATGGCGATCAGGCGCAGCATCTCCAGGTAGATCCAGACCAGCGACAGGGTGAGCCCGAAGGCGGCCCGCCAGGCCTCCTTCTCCGGGGCGCCGCCCTGGATGCCCGCCTCGATCTCGGCGAAGTCCAGGGAGAGGAAGAAGGCGCCGATGCCGATGCCGAGGATGCCGACCACGATGCCGAGCGGGCCCGAGCGCAGGCCCATGTCGGCGCCGAACAGCGAGGCCACCACGTTGACCAGCATGAGCAGCACGAAGCCCATGGCGATCGCGATGCCGATCCGGGTGTAGCGCGGGGTGACCCGGATCCGGCCGGACTTGTAGGCGATCAGCATCGCCGCGAAGACGGCCGCGGTGCCGAGCACGGCCTGCACCACGATGCCCGAGAACATGGTCTCGAAGGCGTGGCTGACCGCGCCGAGGAAGAAGCCCTCCAGGGCCGCGTAGGTGACGATCAGGGCGGGGCTGACGCTCCGCTTGAAGCTGATCACCATGCCGACCACGAAGGCGGCGATCGCGGCGCCGATGGCCGGGCCGAAGGAGGTGGCGGGCAGCAGGAACCAGGCCACCGCGCCGGCCGCGACCAGGGTCAGCAGCGTGATCGCGGTGCGGGCGACCACGTCGTCCATGGTCATCCGGCCGGTCTGCAGCGGGCCCGCGGACGGGGCCTGGTACATCTGCACCAGCTGCTCGTCGGTCAGCTGACCGGGCTGCGGCTGGGCGTAGGGGTTGTTGCCGTAGGGGTTGTTGCCGTACGGGCTCCCGGCCTGCGGCGCCCCGGCCTGGGGCTGCTGGGCGGTGTTGAACCCCGCGTATCCGGCGTCGCGGGTGAAGGACCCCTCCCGCGAGAAGACCGGGTTGCTGCTTCTCATGTCATTCCCTCCGGGGCGGCGTGGTGCCACCCGCACCGCTCCAGGGTAATGCCTTGGCAAAGGAATGAGCCTCAACCGCGAGGATGATCTCGCACACGCGCACCGGCGGCGCGCGGAGTCTTGGTGCCCGGGGCCGGACTCGAACCGGCACGGCCTACGGCCAAGCAGTTTTAAGCTGCCCGTGTCTGCGTTCCACCACCCGGGCGGGACCTCTCCGCCCCTCGTACGGGGTACCCCTGAGACTAGTCGCCCAGAGCACCCTTTCGCACACTCTCAGGCAGGCAATTTGTCATGTTTCCTTGACATCTGACGAATCGTCTGGAAATCGGCCATGCCCCGGCGCGATCCGGCCACCTCCTCGGCGTCGGGGTCGGTGTCATACCGCAGGAGGAGAAGCCCGGCCCCGCCTACGCCCAGCGGCGGTGGGTCCAACCGTTCCGGCGGGCGACGGATTACATGATCGTCCGGCGGAGGATGGTGTAGCGGTCGGGCCCCGCGTCCGGCCGTCCACGACCACCTCACGTCCGCAAGGAGTTCCCCCGTGATCACCAAGCCCGCGTACGCCGCACACACCGGCCAGGCGGCCGCCCGCGCCACCGGCCTCAACAAGGTCTACGGCGAGGGCGAGACCAGGGTGGTCGCGCTGGACAACGTCAGCGTCGTGTTCCCGCAGGGCCAGTTCACCGCCATCATGGGGCCCTCGGGCTCCGGCAAGTCCACCCTCATGCACTGCATGGCGGGCCTGGACACGGTGAGCTCCGGCTCCTCCACCATCGGGGACACCGAGCTGGTCGGCCTCAAGGACAAGCAGCTCACCAAGCTCCGCCGGGACAAGATCGGCTTCATCTTCCAGGCCTTCAACTTGCTGCCGACGCTGACCGCGCTGGAGAACATCACGCTGCCGATGGACATCGCCGGCCGCAAGGTCGACCAGGCCTGGCTGGACCGGGTGGTGGAGACGGTCGGCCTCTCCGGCCGCCTCTCGCACCGCCCCTCGCAGCTCTCCGGCGGCCAGCAGCAGCGCGTGGCCTGCGCCCGCGCGCTGGCCAGCAGGCCGGACATCGTCTTCGCCGACGAGCCGACCGGGAACCTCGACTCCCGCTCCGGCGCCGAGATCCTCTCCTTCCTGCGCAACTCGGTGCGCGAGCTCGGCCAGACGGTCGTGATGGTCACCCACGACCCGGTCGCCGCCTCCTACGCGGACCGGGTGGTCTTCCTGGCCGACGGCCGGATCGTGGACGAGCTGACCGAGCCGACCGCGGACACCGTGCTGGACCGGATGCGCCGCTTCGACGCCAAGGGCCGGACGAGCTGACGGCCTGACGGCCCGTCACCGACCGCCCCCCGCTCCGACTCCCCCAGGACGACATCCGATGTTCCGCACCGCACTGCGCAACGTGGCGGCCCACAAGGGCCGGCTGCTCATGACGGTCCTCGCCGTCATGCTCGGCACCGCCTTCGTGGCCGGCACCATGGTCTTCTCCGACACGCTCGGCAAGGCCATGACCAACAGCTACTCCAAGAGCTACTCCGACATCTCGGTCCAGGTCACCGACAGCTCGGCCTCCGCCTACGCCCGCGCCTCGGAGAAGACCGGCGACGGCGCCGAGCTCACCAAGGCCACCGTCGACCAGCTGGCCGCCCTCCCGGGCGTCGCCCAGGTCCGCGGCGTGGCGGCCGGCTTCACCGCCGTGGCGAACAAGAAGGGCGACCTGATCGGCCAGGCGTACAACGCCTACGGCGCCAACTGGTCCCCGGCCGCCGACGGCAAGGACCCGCGCTACCCGATGGTCGAGGGCCAGGGCCCGAAGAAGGCCGGCGAGGTGGCGCTGGACCGCGCCAGCGCCGACAAGGCCGGGTACAAGGTCGGCGACACCGTCCGGGTGGCGGGCAACGGCCCGGCCCAGGACGTGAAGCTGACCGGGATCTTCACCACCGACGACCCGCAGATCACCTCGGGCGCCACCCTCACGCTCTTCGACACCGCCACCGCGCAGCAGTTCCTGCTCTCGCCCGGCCGCTTCTCGGCCATCGACGTCCAGGGCAAGCCCGGCACCTCGCAGACCGCGCTGCAGGACGCGGTGATCTCCAAGCTGCCTAAGGAAGGCTCGATCACCGCGAAGACCGGTGACCAGCTGACGGCCGATCAGACCAAGATGGTCGAGCAGGGCACCAGCGGCATGAAGACGATGCTGCTGGCCTTCGCGGGCATCTCGCTCTTCGTCGGCATCTTCATCATCGCCAACACCTTCACCATGCTGATCGCCCAGCGCACCAAGGAGCTGGCCCTGCTGCGCGCCATCGGCGCGGCCCGCGGCCAGATCACCCGCTCGGTGCTGGCCGAGGCGCTGCTGATCGGTCTGACCGCCTCGGTGGCCGGTCTGGTCACCGGCATCGGGATCGGCGCCGCGATGCAGGCCGGGATGGCGAAGCTGGCCGAGGGCATGCCCACCGGCCCGCTGGTGATCGCCCCGGCCACCGTGATCACCGCGCTGGTGACCGGCGTCGTGGTCACCGTGGTCTCCGCCCTGCTGCCGGCCGTCCGGGCCTCCCGGATCGCCCCGGTCGCCGCGATGGCCAGCGGCGACGCCCCGGCCACCCAGAAGAGCCTGATCGTCCGCAACGTGATCGGCTCGCTGCTCGCCGCGGCCGGCTTCGCGATGATCCTCGGCGGTGCCGCCAAGGGCGGCGAGACCGGTCGCTACGTCATCATGGGCGGCGCCCCGGTCGCGATGATCGGCATCTTCGTCCTGCTGCCGCTGCTCTCCCGCCCGGTGATCGCGCTGACCGGCCCGCTGCTGGCCGCCGTGGCCGGCACCCCCGGCAAGCTGGCCCGCCGCAACGCGGTGCGCAACCCGCGCCGCACCGCCACCACCGCCGCCGCGCTCACCATCGGCCTGACCCTGGTGACCGCCATGACGGTGATGGGCGCCTCGGTCGGCGGAGCGGTCGACCGGATCGTCTCCAAGGGCGTGGTGGCCGACTACAAGGTCTCCAGCGCCAACCGGATGAGCCTCTCCCCCGAGCTGGCCGAGAAGGTCGCCAAGGCGCCCGGCGTGACCGCCTCCAGCGCCCTGACCAACGCGTACTGGGACCTGGAGGGCAAGGACTCCGCGGTCTCCGGCGTGAACCCGGCGACGCTGCCCAAGCTGCTCGACCTCACCATGGACGCCGGCTCGGCGGACGCCCTGGCGAAGGGTCAGGTGCTGGTCGAGGCCGAGACCGCCAAGAAGCGCGGCCTGACGGTCGGTTCGACCGTCAAGGCGGACTTCATGGACGGCAAGAGCGGGACCCTGACGGTCGGCGGCGTCTACCAGTCGCTCGACATGCTCTCCCCCTTCGTGGTCGCCGACTCGGTGATGGCCCCGCACGCCAAGGACGCCGACATCCGGGACATCCTGGTGAAGGGCACCGACGGCGCCACCACCGCGCTCGCCACGTCGGTCAAGGAGGCCACCGGCAACAACCCGGTGATCGAGGTCAAGACCCTGGAGCAGATGAAGGAGGAGTTCAACCAGATCATCTCCTTCGCGCTCAACATGATGTACGGCCTGCTGGCCATGTCGGTGCTGGTCGCCGTCCTCGGCGTGGTGAACACGCTGGCGATGTCGGTGTTCGAGCGGAAGCGGGAGATCGGAATGCTGCGGGCGATCGGCCTGGACCGGCGGGGCATCAAGCGGATGGTCAAGCTGGAGTCGGTGGTGATCTCGCTGTTCGGCGCCGTCACCGGTGTGCTGCTCGGCTCCTTCCTGGCCTGGGCGGTCAACTCCACCCTGGACTCCAGCATCCCGGGTCTGGTCACCGAGCTGCCCTACGGCCAGCTGCTGCTCTTCCTGCTGATGGCCGGTCTGGTCGGCCTGGTGGCCGCCCTGTGGCCCGCCCGCCGGGCGTCCAAGCTGGACATCCTGACCAGCATCAAGACCGACTGACGGCCTCTCAGGGACACGAGGAAGGCCCCCACCGGATCTCCCGGTGGGGGCCTTCGTCGGTCTCAACTGCTGTACTCCGCCCGGTCGTGGAACCGGCTGAGCACCACGGAGGTCGTGGTCCGGCGACACTGCCGGGCGGAGAGCCTCCGACTCATACCCCGGGTGCGGTCAACGCCCGGGGCCAGTCGCTCACTTGCTGGCCAGCTCCTTCGCCGGCTCGGCGGGGGCCGGGACGGCCGCCTTCGGCGCGGGGCCGGTGGCCTCCTGGAACGCCTCGAACGGCTTCTCCATCTGCGCCAGGCCGACGGTCTCGCGCTTGAGGAACATCGCCAGCGTCCAGTCGGTGAAGACCCGGATCTTGCGGTTCATGGTCGGGACCATCGCGCCGTGGTAGCCGCGGTGGAACCACCAGGCCAGCCGGCCCTTGAGCTTGACCTTGCCGAAGAGGATGGCCACGCCCTTGTGCAGGCCGAGGCCGGCCACCGCACCGAGGTTCTTGTGCTTGTACTCGGCCTGCGGGAAGCCGCGCATGCCCGAGATGACGTTGTCGCCGAGGACGGCGGCCTGACGGACGGCGTGCTGCGCGTTCGGCGGGCACCAGGCGCCCTCGCCGGCGGCGAGGTCCGGCACCTGGGCGTTGTCACCGGCGGCCCAGACGTAGTCGAAGCCGGTGACCTGGAGGGTCGGCGCGGCGTCCACGTGGCCGCGCGGGCCGAGCGGGAGGCCGAACTGCGACAGCACCGGGTTCGGCTTGACGCCCGCGGTCCACACGATGGTCGAGGCGTCCATCTCCATGCCGTTCTTCAGCACCACGTGCTGGTCGACGCAGGAGTCCATCGAGGTCTCGATGTAGACCTCGATGTTGCGCTCCTCGAGCTTCTCCTTGGTCCACAGACCGAGGTCCGGGCCCATCTCGGGGAGGATGCGGTTGGCCGCCTCGACGACGATGAAGCGCATGTCGTCGCGGCTGACGGTGCGGTAGATCTTGGCGGCGTCGCGCGCCATGTCCTCGATCTCCGCGATGGTCTCGATGCCGGCGAAGCCGCCGCCGATGACCACGAAGGTGAGGGCCTTGCGGCGGATCGCCTCGTCCGTGGTGGACTCGGCGCGGTCCAGCTGCGCCATCACGTGGTTGCGGAGGCTGATGGCCTCCTCCACGGTCTTCATGCCGATGCCGTGCTCGGCCAGACCGGGGATCGGGAAGGTGCGGGAGACCGAGCCGGTGGCGACGACCAGGTAGTCGAAGGACAGCTCGTAGGAGTCGCCCGCTGCGGGCTGGATGGTGGCGACCTTGCGGGCGTGGTCCACACCGGTGACCGCACCGGTGAGCACCTCCGCCTTCTTGAGGGCGCTGCGCAGCGGCGCGACGAGGTTGCGAGGCGCGACGTTGCCGCCGGCCGCCTCGGGAAGGAAGGGCAGGTACGTCATGTACGACCGCGGGTCGACGACCGTGACGGTCGCTTCGCCGTAGCGCATCTTCTTGAGAATGCGCATCGCGGCATACAGGCCGACGTAACCACCGCCGACGATCAGGATGCGAGGACGCTCCGTGGTGCTCATATCCGAAAGTATCCACCCCCGTTCGGGGGCACCTTCGTGAGGCCCGTCACAAGCCTCTGGACACCGTCTGCTACACTGCGCGGCCACACTCCGGGCCCTCGGGGGGCACTCCACCCCGGCCCGTCACCGTTCCCGGTCCGCTCGAACGGTACCGGTGCGAAACCCCGTCGCTGAGCAGCAACGATCCCGATCCGGTCCCGGTTCCCGGCCCGTTGTTTCGATTCCACTACCCAGCCCGATGCCCACCTTCGAACCATCGAGCGCGGCCCACCAGAGGCCTTCGGTCCCGCATATCGGACAGACCGGACCGCCGAGTGCGACGAAAGGCTGGTTCGCCATGTGAAGAAATTCACGAAGGTTCTTGCGACACCCGGTGCAGCGGGCGGCCCCGGGTGCCATCCAGGCACTCCGGGGCCGCTCGCAGGGGCGTCGGGAGGGCTCCCGACGGGGCGTCAGGAGACCAGGCTCCAGGCGACGCCGTCCAGGATGTCGTGCTCGCTGACCACCAGCTCGGCGGCCCCGGTGCGCTCCATGATCTCCAGCAGCACCAGCGCCCCGGCGCCGATCACGTCCACCCGGCCCGGGTGCATGACCGGGATCGCGGCCCGCTCGGCGTGGTCCATGGCCAGCAGCCGGTGGGCGGTCTCGCGGACCTGCCCGACCGTCAGCCGGGCGTGGTGGATCCGGGCCGAGTCGTACTCCGGCAGCTCCAGCGCGATGCCCGCCACGGTGGTGACGGTGCCCGCCAGGCCGACCAGGGTGGCCGCGGTGGTCAGCGGGACCACCTCGGCGGCCCGGTCCAGCGCGGCCTCCACGTCGGCCCTGGCCCGGGCGGTCTGCTCCTCGGTCGGCACGCCGGCGCCGCCCTCGAAGTGCCGCTCGGTCAGCCGGACGCAGCCGATGTCCACCGACCGGGCCGCCTCCACGGACTCCCCGCCGAGCACGAACTCGGTGGAGCCGCCGCCGAGGTCGAAGACCAGGTAGGGGGAGGGGAACTGACCACCGGTCAGCTCCTTGGTGGCGCCGGTGAAGGAGAGCCGGGCCTCCTCCTCGCCGCTCACCACGGTCGGCTCCACGCCCAGGATCTCCTTGACCCCGGCCACGTACTCGGCGCTGTTCTCGGCGTCCCGGGAGGCGCTGGTGGCCACGAACCGCAGCCGGTCCGGGCCGACCCCGTGCTCGGCCAGCACCGCGGCGTACTCGCGGCAGGCGGCGAAGGTGCGCTCCAGCGCCTCGGGGGCCAGGCGGCCGGTGCGGTCCACGCCCTGGCCCAGCCGGTTGATCACCATCCGGCGGTCCAGGTCGGTGATCTCCCCGGTCTCCGGGTCCAGGTCGGCCACCAGCAGCCGGATCGAGTTGGTGCCGCAGTCGATGGCCCCCACCCTGGTCACGCTCACTCGGACTCCCCCTGCTCGGCCTCGGCGGCGGCCTTCTTGGCGGCGCGCTCGGCGGTCA
Organism: Kitasatospora sp. NPDC004289; assembly: GCF_053602875.1. Taxonomy (NCBI): domain Bacteria; kingdom Bacillati; phylum Actinomycetota; class Actinomycetes; order Kitasatosporales; family Streptomycetaceae; genus Kitasatospora; species Kitasatospora sp. NPDC004289. The sequence continues at coordinate 17,281 of NZ_JBSGEL010000075.1, forward strand.
GCTGCTCCTTGGCGGCGATCACGGCCGCGTGGTCCTGGTCCTTGGCGCGGTTCTTCAGCACCCGGGCACCGGCCTCCTCGACCTCGGCCGGGGAGACGCAGGGGCCCTTGGCCCACCAGTCCTCCAGCATCGCGATCGCCTCGTCGCCGAGCGGGTTGACGCCCTCCCCGGCGGCCAGCGAGTGGCCGACCAGCACGTGCAGGCACTTCACCCGGTCCGGCATGCCGCCGGCGCTCGGGAAGCCCTCCAGCACCTCGATGGCGTCCCGGCGCGCGATGTAGTCCTCGTGCGCCTTCTGGTAGGCCGCCGCCAGCTCCGGGTCCTCGGCCAGCCGGGCGGTCTGCTCCTTCATCACGCCGTCCGCCTCCAGGGTGCCGATCAGCGAGGCGGCCTTGGGGCAGGTCAGGTAGTAGAGGGTCGGGAACGGCGTGCCGTCGGGCAGCCGGGGCGCGGTCTCCACCACGTCCGGGTTGCCGCACGGGCAGCGGTGGGCCACGCCGCGCAGGCCGCGCGGCACCCGGCCGAGCTGGGCCGCGATGGCGGCGACGTCCTGGTCGTCGACCAGGGGGGTGTCGGTCGAGGGGGTGTCAGTCATGGGATTGCTACTGCCTCTGGGGGTGTGCTGCTGCGCCTAGCGCGGGACGGGGGTGGTGTCGGCCTGGTCGACCGAGTCCCAGACGCTGGCGTACCAGGGCTGGGCGGCCTTGGCCTGTGGAGCTGACGCACCGTCGGCCGAGGAGGACTTGGTGGCCGGCGGGGCCGGGTCCACCGAGATGAACGGGGTCTCACCGGGCATCGCGTAGTGCAGCCGTTGGCGGGCCTGGGCCTTCACGAACTCCGGGTCCTGCCAGCGCGCCTTCTCCCGGCTGAGCTTCTCCACCTGGGCCCTGGCGTGCTCGGCCTTGGCCCGCTGGGCGTTGATCTCCGAGCGCTGCGCGATGTACTGCCGGGTGGGGTAGGCGAGGATCGCCACCAGCGAGCAGAGGACCAGCACCAGCACGGTGGCGCGGCTGGTGAAGCGCGGTCGCGCCGCCAAGCCCGGAATCTTCCACATCGCCGGTACCCCTCCATCCACACGCCGGTGCCCCGGCCCACCACCCTACGGGGTGGGAGCCGGGGCACCGGTCACAGCTGGCTGAGTGTCAGCCCCGGGTCGCTCAGGCCTCGGCCTTGAACCGGGGGAAGGCCCCGCGGCCCGCGTACTCGGCGGCGTCGTCGAGGATCTCCTCGATGCGCAGCAGCTGGTTGTACTTGGCGACGCGCTCGGAGCGGGCCGGGGCACCGGTCTTGATCTGGCCGCAGTTGGTGGCGACGGCCAGGTCGGCGATGGTGACGTCCTCGGTCTCGCCGGAGCGGTGCGACATCATGCAGCGGTAGCCGTTGCGCTGGGCCAGCTCGACGGCGTCCAGGGTCTCGGTCAGCGAACCGATCTGGTTGACCTTCACCAGCAGCGCGTTGGCGGTGCCGGTCTCGATGCCGCGGGCCAGGCGGGCCGGGTTGGTGACGAACAGGTCGTCACCGACCAGCTGGACCTTGTCGCCCAGCTTGTCGGTCATGGCCTTCCAGCCGTCCCAGTCGGACTCGTCCAGCGGGTCCTCGATGGAGACCAGCGGGTACGCGGCGACCAGCTCGGCGTAGTAGTCGATGAGCTCGGCGGAGGAGATCGCCTTGCCCTCGAACTGGTAGGCGCCGTCCTTGTAGAACTCGGAGGCGGCCACGTCGAGCGCCAGCGCGACGTCCTTGCCCGGGGTGTAGCCGGCCTTCTTGATGGCCTCGGTGATGAGGTCCAGGGCCTCGCGGTTGGAGTCCAGGTTCGGCGCGAAGCCGCCCTCGTCGCCCAGGCCGGTGGAGAGGCCGCGCTCCTTCAGGACGCCCTTGAGCGTGTGGTAGACCTCGACGCCCCAGCGGACGGCCTCGGAGAAGGACTCCGCGCCGATCGGGGCGATCATGAACTCCTGGATGTCGACGTTGGAGTCGGCGTGCGACCCACCGTTCAGGATGTTCATCATCGGGACGGGCAGGACGTGCGCGTTCGGGCCGCCCAGGTAGCGGAACAGCGGCAGGTCGCTGGCCTCGGAGGCGGCGTGCGCCACGGCGAGCGAGACGCCCAGGATGGCGTTGGCGCCGAGCGAGGACTTGTCCGGGGTGGCGTCCAGGTCGAGCATGGCCTGGTCGATCAGGCGCTGCTCGGTGGCGTCGTAGCCGACGAGCTCCGGGCCGATCTGCTCGATGACGGCCAGGACGGCCTTCTCGACGCCCTTGCCGAAGTAGCGGTTCTTGTCACCGTCGCGGAGCTCAAGCGCCTCGAAGGCGCCGGTGGAGGCACCCGACGGGACGGCGGCACGGCCGGTGCTGCCGTCGTCCAGACCGACCTCGACCTCGACCGTGGGGTTGCCACGGGAGTCGAGGATCTCGCGGGCTACGACGACATCGATGGACGGCACGAGGCATCTCCTTGCGGAAGCGGGATGTGTAGTCGTTACGACCAGAGCCTAACCGCACCGGGCCCCGGGACCACGCTGACCTTGGTCCCGTCTCACCTCGTGGCCTTCCTACCCACCGGTAGTTCACCCGGGACGGGCACGGAGGGGCCGCACCGTCGAACGGTGCGGCCCCTCCGTGATGACGGTGCGTCGGATCAGCCCAGCTGGAGGACCTGGCCGGGGTAGATCAGGTCGGGGTTGCCACCCACGACCGACTTGTTGGCCTGGTAGACCTGGTGCCAGTCCTGGCCCTTGGCGGCGGCGATGCCGGACAGGGTGTCACCGGACTTGACGGTGTAGTTGCCGGTGGCCGGGGCCTTCGGCGCGGCGTGCTTCGGGGCGTTCACCGTCGGCGCGGCGGCCTTCGGGGTCTCGACCTTGGGCGCCGGCTTGGTGGTCTCGGCGGCCTTGGGCGCGGCCTTCTTGGTCTCCGTCTTGGGGGCGGCCTTCGGGGTCTCCGCCTTCGGCGCAGTCGTGCGGGTCTCCGAACGGGAGGCCTTGGCCTCGGAGTTGGTGTCGACCTGGGCGGCGGCGCCGCCCTTGGTCAGACCCGCCTTCACGGAGCAGACCGGCCAGGCGCCGGGGCCCTGGGAGGCGAGCACCTTCTCGGCGACCGCGATCTGCTGGCCCTTGGTGGCCTGGTTGGCCTGCGGCGCGTAGGCCTTGCCGCCGAAGCCGGCCCAGGTGCTGGAGGTGAACTGCAGGCCGCCGTAGAAGCCGTTGCCGGTGTTGATCGACCAGTTGCCGCCGCTCTCGCACTGGGCGACCTTGTCCCAGGTCGAGACGGGCGCGGCCTGGGCGCCGGTGGCGGCCATCAGCGGAAGGGCGAGGCCGACGCCCGCGACGCCCGCGACGGCGATCGCCTTCTCGGCCTGGGTACGACGACGGTGACGGCCCGAACCAGAAAACAGCATGAAGAAGTCCCTCTCCGCACGCCTGCGAGGTGAGCTGTCGGGTTCGGACCGGGAGGTGGCCCGGCCGCCGTGAGGCGGCTTCACCCCAAGCCGTGGGGGGACGGCGACGTACGTGTGGGTCCCCCGCCCCTGCCCAAGGGTCTGGTCGGTGTCCCGGTAGCGCGGCGGGCAGGATTCGGCGTTCCGCGCGCGGGGTCCGCAGCTGCGGACTGCAGGGAGGGTAAGCAGATCAGCTGATCGATCACAAGCTCATGTCGAACACATCACACCGAAATCACGCTGCGCGGTGGGTCGTCCACAAACCGTACCCCTGTGGCCGGATTGATGTGTATTCAGATCACGGTCGATCAGATATGACCGACACGCCGTCAGATAGCGGGTGTTCAGCCTTCCGGGGTGAAGCGGACCGGCAACTCCCGCAGCCCGCGCATGATCAGACCGCCGCGCCAGCGCAGGTCAGCGGGCTCGGCGGCGAGTTGCAGGTCGGGCAGCCGGGTCAGCAGGGCGGCGAGCGCGAGCTGTCCCTCCATCCGGGCCAGCGGGGCGCCGATGCAGTAGTGGATGCCGTGGCCGAAACCCAGGTGCGGATTGTCCTTGCGCGCGAGGTCGAGGGTGTTCTCCGCCGCGAACCGGGCCGGGTCGCGGTCGGCCGCCGCCAGCACCACCAGCACCGGGTCGCCGACCGGGATGTCCACCCCGCCGATGGTCAGCGGGCTGGTGGCGAACCGCCAGGTGGCCAGCTCCACCGGGCCGTCGTAGCGCAGCAGTTCCTCCACCGCCGTCTCCAGCAGCGCGCTCTCGCCCCGGCGCAGCGACGCCTGCAGCAGCTCCCGCTGCTCCGGGTTGCGCAGCAGTGCGTAGGTGCCGTTGCCGATCAGGTTGATGGTGGTCTCGAAGCCGGCGAACAGCAGGATGAAGGCCATCGCGGCGGCCTCGTTCTCCGTCAGGTGCTCACCGTGGTCGCTGGCCCGGATCAGGCCGGAGATCAGGTCGTCGCCGAGGTCGGCCCGCTTGCGGTGGATCAGCTCCAGCAGGTAGGCGCGGATCTTCTTCACCGCCCGCCCCACTCCGCCGCGTTGGCCGCCGTGGTGACGGATCATCGCCCCGGCCCAGTCCCGCAGGTCGTCCTGGTCCTCCGGCGGCACGCCGAGCAGGTCGCAGATCGCGTAGATGGGCAGCGGGAAGGCGAACTCGTGGATCAGGTCGGCCTCGCCGCGGGCCGCGAAGCCGTCGACCAGGCGGTCGGTCAGCTCCTGCACCCGGGGCTGGAACTCGGCCACCCGGCGCGGGGTGAAGGCCTTGGACACCAGCCGGCGCAGCCGGGTGTGGTCCGGCGGGTCGATGTTCAGCAGATGGGTCATCAGGTCGGCCTGCCGCTCCCCCGGGATGCCGACCCGGCCGGTGCGGTGGGCCTGCTCGCTGTGGTGCGCCGGGTTCTTGGAGAGCCGGGCGTCGGCCAGCGCCTGCCGGGCGTCCGCGTACCGGGTGACCAGCCAGGCGTCCACCCCGCTGGGCAGCGTGGTGCGGTGCACCGGGGCGTGCTCGCGCAGCCAGGCGTACGCGGGGTACGGGTCGGCGGCGAACTCCCAGGTGAAGAGGGCGGGCTGGGTCGGGGCGGGGCTGTCCGGCATGGTGTGAACGGTAACCCGCCGAAGTACGAGTGAGCCTGGTCACCTGGGGGGTAATTGCTCTTGCGGAGGATCGGAGCGTGCTTACGATCCTCCGATACGGACTTGGAGGGACGCCGGTGCGGCGCGTCCCGCCGGGCGCGGCTCAAGGAGGAGCAGTCCCATGCGAGTAACCGGGGCAGTGGTGGTCATCGCGGTACTGGACGGCGGTTCGGGTGCCGGGCTGGCCCGGCGGTTCGCCGCCGCCGGCGCGGCCGGGATGCTGATCGCCGATCAGCGGGCCGGCGTGGCGGAGGACCTGGCCACCGAACTGGACCGTCCGGGCTGCCCGGTGGTCGGGGTGGGCGCCGACGTCCGGCAGCCCTCCGACGTGGCCGCCCTGGTCTCCACCGCGGTCAAGCACCTGGGCCCGATCGACCTGTTCTGCGTCTGCGGCCCCGACGCCGAGCGCATCCTCCCGATCGCCGAACTCCCCGCCACCCTCGGCCCGCTGGCCGAGCTGATGGCCCAGGTCGGCGAGGCGATCGGCGAGGTCCTCGCCCCCGCCGTCGCCGCCTGAGCCCTTCCGCTCACTCCGCCGCCCGGACCTCGTCCCGGTAGGCGCGGGTGGTGGCGCGCAGCGCCTGGTCGATGTCCAGGTCCTCGTCGTAGGCCCGCTGGGCGAGGGCCAGCAGCACCCTGCCCAGGCTCTCCTGGTCGAGCGCGGCGGGGAGTTCGTACGGGGCGTCCGGAACGGCGGTGAAGCCGGCCCGGCGGACCCGGGAGACCAGCTTGGCGGCGTACGCCAGCGCGGGCAGCCCGGCCGGGACGCCGTCTAGGATCGAGTCGCGCTGCTTCTCGGCGGCCTTGAGCTGCTCCCAGTTGGCCTCCACCTCGGCCGCGCCGTCGGCCTCGACGTCCCCGAAGACGTGCGGGTGACGGTACATCAGCTTCTCGACGATGTCCCCGGCCACGTCGTCGACGGTGAACGGGTCCTCCGGGTGCTCCTCGGCGATCCGGGAGTGGAACATCACCTGGAGCAGGACGTCACCCAGCTCCTCGCGCAGGGTGGTGCGGTCGCCCTCCTCGATCGCCTCGACCAGCTCGAAGGCCTCCTCGACCAGGTACTTCACCAGCGAGGCGTGGGTCTGTTCGGCGTCCCAGGGGCAGCCGCCCGGGGAGCGGAGCCGGTCCATCACCGCGACCAGGTCCAGCAGCCGGGCCCCGGGAAGGTCGTAGGAGCCGGGCAGCAGCTCGATCTCGGGCGCCTCCCCGGCCTGCTCGACCGCGATCCGGGCCAGCGCGTCGGTGAGCCCCGGGTCCCCGTCCGGGCTGCCGAGCCAGAGCGTCACGCCCTCCCGCTCCCCGGTCAGCAGCCGGGCCAGCGCGGGCGCGGTGGAGCGCTCGACCAGCTCCACCGTGACGCCCGCCTGGCGGACGGCCGGGAGCTGCGGGTGGGCCGGGTCTCCGGCCAGCACCCGGGCCGCCCCGCGCAGCGCCTCCCAGGCGGGCCAGGAGAGCAGGCCGGGGGCGACCCGGTGAGTGGTGGTGAGCAGGATCAGCTTCGGAGTGTCCACACTCCGAACCTACCCGGTCAGGCGGTGGCGGCGGGCTGCTTGATCCAGTCCGCGGGGGCCGTCACCAGACCGATCTGCTGGACGTCCCAACGGCCGTAGCGCGGGTTGACCTCGATCTTCAGCTTGGCCCCGGCCTCGGTCAGCGCGGAGCGGATCGCGGCGTCGCCCTCGGGGGTGCGGGCGTCCTTGCCGGCGGCCAGCTTCTGGATGCCCAGCTGCTGCCGGTAGAAGGAGTCCACCGCGTCGGCCGGGACGTTCTGCCGCACCAGCAGTTCGCGCGCCAGCTCGGCCTCGCCGCCCATCATCTTGGCCTGGCCCGCCTTGGCCTCGGCGATCTCCCCGTCGGTGACGGTGAGCCGACGGTCCGCCAGGGCCTGGGCGACCACCCGGTCCAGCACCAGGTCGACCACCGTCCGGCGGACCAGCCCGGCCCGCTCGGCCTGCTGCCCGCCGGTCTCGGCCGCGACGCCCTGGCGGACCTCACCGACCCGGGCCTCCACGGCCGCGATGCTGATCTTCTCCCCGCCGACCACGGCAGCCGATCCCTGGTGGGGCGGCTGACTCCCGCAGGCCGCCAGTGCGGCTCCGGCGAGCAGGACTCCGGCGGTGGTGCGGAGGTGGCGGATCACGTGGGGCCTCCCGGGAGTTGTGGGGCGCGCGTGGTTCTGCTGACGGTGCACCAGTCTCGTGGCCCGGGGGCGTTTGGCCAAGGGTGCCGACGTCCCCGGAAGGCTGGTGTCGCGACGGGGCGCACCGGCCGAAAACCGGTTTGATCATCAACCTATGATTCGTACTCGCGTTCACTGCACGTTCTTTGCACCGGTGGGGGAATCCCGTACATGAAGCTGTCCCGCGTCTCCGCTGTCCTCACGGCCGCCGCGCTCGCCCCGGCGATCCTGTTCCCGTCCACCGCCTCGGCCACGGCGAACCCGCCCGCCACCCCGGGCGTCTCGGCCGCCGACAGCCAGACCGACGAGCAGAACAAGGACCTGATCAAGGCCATGCTCGCGGACCCGAAGGAGGGGCCGAGCATCCGGGAGGCCGCCCAGGCCGCCCTCGACGGGACCCCGGAGGACCGGGTCGCGTTCCTGACGGTCAAGCAGCACGCGGTGCGCGAGAGTGACGAGCGGCTGAAGCTGACCCAGCTCATGAGCACCGGCGGTCCGGCCGTCAGGGCGGCCGCCGGCGCCGCCATGAGCGGTGACCGCAAGGCGGTCCAGGCCTTCCTCGCGACGGGCTACGAGGAGGCCAAGGGCGACGACATGGTGGAGGCGGCCCGGATCGCCGAGGTCGCCGGGCCGCTGGTGCGGAAGGCCGCGGACGAGGCCCTGCGGAGCGGCTACGCCAAGGTCGCCGCCTTCCTCAACACCGGCCGCGCCAAGGCCGAGAGCGCCGAGCGGGTCCAGGTCTCCCAGATCGCCGAGACCGGCGGCCCCGCCGTCCGCAAGGCCGCCCTCGCCGCCCTCGACGGCAACTACGCGGGCATCGCCGCCTTCCTCAACACCGGCCGCGCCAAGGCCGAGAGCGCGGACCGGATCCGGGTCTCCCAGATCGCCGAGACCGGCGGCCCCGCCGTCCGCAAGGCCGCCCTCGCCGCGCTGGAGGGCGACTACGCGGGCATCGCCGCCTTCCTCAACAGCGGCCACGCCAAGGCCCTGGAGACGGACGCGGCGGCGGAGAAGAAGGCCGCCGAGGACAAGGCCGCGGCCGAGAAGGCCGAGCGGGAGAAGCCGGCCACGGTCACCCCGGCGAACGTGACCACCACTCCGGCACCGGCCACCACGGGCACCACCCCGGTGACCACCGACAGCACCGATCGCCTGGCCTACACCGGCGGCGGCGAGGACCTGCCGTGGCAGGTCGGCGGTGCCGCGGCCGCGCTGGCCGCCGGTGCGGCGCTGATCGCCGCCTCGCGCCGCCGTCAGGGCGCCGAGGGCTGAACCACCGTGCAGGGGCCCGTCCTTCCGGCAGCGGAGGGGCGGGCCCTTCGCCGTACCCCGACGGGCCGTCAGCCGGAGGCGTACGGGTTGCCGCGGACCGGGGCGGGCGGTGGGGTGGCCGGGCCGATCGCGGCCAGGTGGGAGCGCAGCCGGAGCACGTCGGGGTGGTGCGGGCCGTGGCTGCGCTCGCGCTCCAGCAGGAGCTCGGTGAACTGCTGCCAGGCGGCCCGGCGTTCCCCCTGGCGGATCAGCAACAGGCCGATCTGCTCCCGGAGTTCGAAGGCCCGCTCGGGCTCCCCCGCCGCCCCGGCCAGCAGCTGCCGGAATTCGGCCAGCGCCTCCGGGTAGCGCCGCTGGGTCTGCAGGGCCCGGGCGTGGATGGTGCGGACGGTGCGCACCAGCGGCGCCGCCTCGCCGAGCTCGGCGCGGGCCCGGGGCAGCAGGCGGCCCGCCAGCTCGGTGACCTCGGCGTAGCGGCGGGCGGCGACCAGGTCGGAGAGCTGGTCGAAGGCGGCCGTCAGGTCCTCGGCGGCGGGCGGCGGCACCGCGACCGAGGGCAGGATGGCGGGGCCACCGGCCGACCGGCCCTCGCCCGTCGGGTCCGCGGCCGGCACCGGGACCGGGGTGGGAGCGGGCGGCAGCGGCTGGTGCGGGTACCGGTAGGGCGCGGTCGGATCGGGCAGCACCCCTGCGGCGGGCCGGAGTTCGGCCCGGGCCTGCGGGAGCAGCGGCAGCAGCCGGGCGTACACCGCGCGGGTGCCCGGCGGGCGGTCCTCGGGGCGCTTGGCCAGCAGGTCCAGCACCAGGGCCTCCAGCACCACCGGCACCTCGGGCCGCAACTCCCGCAGCGGAGTGGGTGGTTCGTCCACCTGCCGGCGCAGCACCCCGAGCGCGCTGGGCGCCTCGAACGGCGCCCGTCCGGCCAGCATCTCGTGCAGCAGGCAGCCCAGCGCGTAGAGGTCGCTGCGCCGGTCGGCACCGGTCGCGAGGGCCTGCTCCGGTGCCATGTACGCGGGGCTGCCGATCGGCACGCCGGTCAGGGTGAGCCTGGTCGCCGACGGGTCCAGTGCGGTTGCGATGCCGAGGTCCAGCAGCACCACCCGGCCGTCCTCACGGACCATCACATTGCTCGGCTTGAGGTCCCGGTGCACCAGCCCGGCGGTGTGCACCGCCTCCAGCGCACCGCAGAGCTGGGCCGCCACGGCGACCGCCCGCTCCAGCGGGCAGGGGTCCTGAGCGGCGATCAGGTCCGCCAGGCTCAGGCCCGCCACCCGCTGCATCACCAGGTAGAGCTCGCCGTCGTCCTCCCCCGCGTCGAAGACCGTCACCAGGCCCGGGTGGTCGAGCCCGGCGGTCACCCGGCACTCGCGCAGGAACCTGCGGCGCAGCGACGCGTCCGGGTCCGGGCCGTGGCCGAAGCGGGCGGCGCGGAGCAGCTTCACCGCGACCGGCCGCCCCAGGCGTTCGTCCGTCCCGGCCCAGACCTGCCCCATCCCGCCCTGGCCGATCGGCTCCCCGAGCCGGTACCGGCCGCCGACCAGCCGGGCGTCCCTCACGGACGGCCCTCCTGCGCCTGACGGCGCAGCAGCTCACCCAGCTGCTGGAGGTCGTCCTGGGTGGCCGGGCCCGCCTGCGGCTGCGGCTGCGGCGGGTACGAGGGCTGCGGCTGCGGCTGGTACGGGACCACGGGCGGCGGGTACCAGGGTGCCGGGGCGGGTGCCTTCGAGCGCCACTGCTGTTGGGTGTCCATCACCAGGAAGTGGACCGGGCCGCCGAGCCAGAGCGCGAAGAGGGCGAGCCCGCCCGCCAGGTCCAGCCCGCTGGCGACGTCCGGGTCCGGGTCGGTCAGCCCGACCGCGACGTAGACCAGGAGTTGGAGCAGCCCGGCCACCACCGCACCGGCCACGTCCGCCGCCCGCTTGCGCCGCACCGCCAGCACCAAGGACGGCACCATGCCCAGCAGTCCGAGCGACAGCAGCGGCACCAGGGCGAGCAGCACCTTCCCGCCGACCCCGAGCGGGCCGGGGTTGCTGCCGTACTGCTGACCAGCCATGGGTACTCCCGTACGAGCGCCGCCAAAACTCCCGGCACACCGTACCGCCTACGGGATGCGGGGGAAGGTGGTCGTACCGGGGGCGCGAGGAACTGCGCGCTACGGAAGGACGAGACCCGTGTGCCGGGTACGGAGATCCACTGGCACGTGAACGTCCGTACCCGGCACCCGGGTCAGGGTCTTCCGCCTAGCGGCCCTTCGGGGCACCCGCCAGGTCGTCGAACATGGTGCTCAGGAACTCCCGGCACCAGGCCAGCAGTTCGCGCCCGACCAGGGGCTTGCCGCCGATCCGGCCGGTGGACGGCCGCGGCACCAGGAGCTGCTGCGCCGTCGCCTTGACCTGGCTGCGCGGGTAGAGCCGGTTCAGCCGCAGCTGCTGCGACTCCCGCAGCTCGACCGGCCCGAACCGCACGAACTGGCCCTGGAGCGTGATGTCGCCGATGCCGCAGCGCCGCGCGTACAGCCGCAGGGCGGCGACCAGCAGCAGGTTCTCCACCGACTCCGGGAGCTTGCCGTAACGGTCCGTCAGCTCCTCCCGGACCTGGACGATGTCCTCCTCGGAGTTGACCGCCGCGATCGAGCGGTAGGCCTGCAGCCGCAGCCGCTCCCCCGGTGCGTAGTCGTGCGGCACGTGGGCGTCGACCGGCAGCTCGATCTTCACCTCCAGCGGCTCCTCCTCCGGCTCCGCCCCGCCGTTGGCCAGCGAGTCGCGGAACTCGGCCACCGCCTCGCCGACCATCCGCATGTAGAGGTCGAAGCCGACGCCGGCGATGTGGCCGGACTGCTCGCCGCCGAGCAGGTTGCCCGCGCCGCGGATCTCCAGGTCCTTCATGGCGACGTACATGCCGGCGCCCATCTCGGTGTGCTGGGCGATGGTGGCCAGGCGCTCGTGGGCGGTCTCGGTGAGCGGCTTCTCCGGCGGGTAGAGCATGTAGGCGTAGCCGCGCTCGCGGCCGCGGCCGACCCGGCCGCGGAGCTGGTGCAGCTGGGAGAGGCCGAAGGTGTCGCCGCGCTCGACGATCAGGGTGTTGGCGTTGGAGATGTCGATGCCGGACTCCACGATGGTGGTGGAGACCAGGACGTCGAACTCCTTCTCCCAGAAGTCGACCACCACCTTCTCCAGCTGGGTCTCGCCCATCTGCCCGTGCGCGGTGGCGACCCGGGCCTCCGGCACCAGCTCCTTGATCCGGGCGGCCGCCTTGTCGATCGACTCGACCCGGTTGTGGATGTAGAACACCTGGCCCTCGCGCAGGAGTTCACGCCGGATGGCGGCCGAGATCTGCTTCTCGTCGTACGGGCCGACGAAGGTCAGCACCGGGTGGCGCTCCTCCGGCGGGGTGGTGATGGTGGACATCTCCCGGATGCCGGTGACGGCCATCTCCAGGGTGCGCGGGATCGGGGTCGCGGACATGGTGAGCACGTCCACGTTGGCCCGCAGCTTCTTCAGCTGCTCCTTGTGCTCGACGCCGAAGCGCTGCTCCTCGTCGACGATGACCAGCCCGAGGTCCTTGAACTTCGTCTCGTTGGAGAAGAGGCGGTGGGTACCGATCACCACGTCCACCGAGCCCTCGAACAGGCCCTCCAGCACGGCCTTGGCCTCGGAGTCGGTCTGGAAGCGGGAGAGCGCCTTCACGTTCACCGGGAAGTTGGCGTAGCGCTCGGCGAAGGTGGAGAAGTGCTGCTGCACCAGCAGCGTGGTCGGCACCAGCACCGCGACCTGCTTGCCGTCCTGGACGGCCTTGAAGGCGGCCCGCACCGCGATCTCGGTCTTGCCGTAGCCGACGTCGCCGCAGATCAGCCGGTCCATCGGGACCGACTTCTCCATGTCCGACTTCACCTCGGCGATGGTGGTGAGCTGGTCCGGGGTCTCCGCGTACGGGAAGGCGTCCTCCAGCTCGCGCTGCCACGGGGTGTCCGGGCCGAAGGTGTGGCCGGGCGCGGCCATCCGGGCCGAGTAGAGCTTGATCAGGTCGGCGGCGATCTCCTTGACCGCCTTCTTGGCCCGCTGCTTGGTCTTGGCCCAGTCCGCGCCACCGAGCCGGTGCAGGGTGGGCGCCTCGCCGCCGACGTACTTGGTGACCTGGTCGAGCTGGTCGGTCGGCACGAACAGCCGGTCGCCGGGGTGGCCCCGCTTCGCGGGGGCGTACTCCAGCACCAGGTACTCGCGGGTGGCGCCCTGGACGGTGCGCTGCACCATCTCCACGTACCGGCCGACGCCGTGCGCCTCGTGCACCACGTAGTCGCCGGCCGCCAGGGCCAGCGGGTCGATCGCGTTGCGGCGGCGGGACGGCATCCGGCGCATGTCCTTGGTGGAGGACTTCTGACCGGACAGGTCGGTCTCGGTGACGACCGTGAGCTTGAGGGCCTCGTCCACGAAGCCGTGCTCGATCGAGCCGCAGGAGACGTACACCACGTCCCGGGTCGGCGCCCCGTCCAGGTCGGCGACCAGCCGGGCCGGGATGCCCTCGCCGCTCAGCACCTCGGCGAGGCGGGAGGCCGGGCCGTGGCCCTCGGTCACCATGACGACCCGCCAGTCGGCGTTCAGCCGCTCCTTGGCGTCGGCGATCGCCCGGGCGGTGTCGCCCCGGTAGGCCTCCACGGCGTGCATGCCGAGGGTCAGCGTGTTGGCGTCGAACTCCAGGATCTCGGTCACGCTGGAGTCGCTGGTGGCGAACGGGCTGACGGACCACCAGGGCAGCCCGATCTCCGCCGCGTGCTCCCGGACGTCCGCCAGCGACCAGAGCGAGGCGGCCGAGACGTCGATCATCTCGATGTCGATCGGCCGGTCGCCACCGGCGGCCGCGGCCACCCAGGAGGCGTGCAGGAACTCCTGACTGGTCGCCACCAGATCGGCCGCCCGGGTACGGACCCGCTCCGGGTCGCAGACCACCGTGACCGAGCCCTGCGGCAGCACGTCAAGCAGCAGCTCCATGTCGTCCACCAGCACCGGGGCCAGCGACTCCATGCCCTCGACCGCGATGCCCTGGGCGATCTTGTCCAGGATCTCGGCCAACTCCGGGTGCTGCTCCGCCAGTTCGGCCGCGCGGAGCTTGACCTCCTCGGTCAGCAGCAGCTCACGGCAGGGCGGCGCCCAGAGGCCGTGCTCGGCGATCTCCAGCGAGCGCTGGTCGGCGATCTTGAAGAAGCGGATCTCCTCGACCTCGTCGCCCCAGAACTCGATCCGGAGCGGATGCTCCTCGGTCGGCGGGAAGACGTCCAGGATGCCGCCGCGGACGGCGAACTCGCCGCGCTTCTCGACCAGTTCGACCCGGGAGTATGCGGCGGCCGCGAGCTTGCGGGACACCTCGCCGAGGTCGTGCTGCTCACCCCGCTGCAGGGCCACCGGCTCCAGCTCGGCCAGCCCCTTCACCTGCGGCTGCAGCACCGAACGGACCGGCGCCACCACCACCTGCACCGGCCCGGCCGCCGGGTCGTCGCCGCGCGGGTGGACGATCCGGCGCAGCACCGCGAGCCGGCGTCCCACCGTGTCCGAGCGCGGCGAGAGCCGTTCGTGCGGCAGGGTCTCCCAGGCCGGGAACTCGGCCACCGCGTCCGGCGGCAGCAGCGAGCGCAGGCTGGCCGCCAGGTCCTCGGCCTCCCGGCCGGTCGCGGTCACCGCCAGCACCGGACGCCCGCGCTCCCCGGCCGCCCCGGCCAGCGAGCGGGCCAGTGCGGCGATCGCGAACGGGCGGGCGGCGGGCGGCCCCACCAGGTCGAGGTGCTGCCGCTGTCCGGCAGCGGCCGCCTCGATCGCCTCGGCGAGGGCGGCGTCGCGGACGACGACGTCGAGCAGTCCGGACAGACTCATGCTTCTCGGCTCCACGGCTGGAGTGCCCGGGCGCCGGAGGACCCCGGCCGGGCAACGCGAACGACCCGGAACGCGGAGCGCCCCGGGGGTCTCCAGACTACGCCGCCACCCGCCCCGCCGCCGTGATCATCGGGCCGGTCGGTCCGTCCGGGCGGACACCCGAACCCGCTCACAGATCACGAACTCGACATATTGCCGACACTGCACGTCCATGGTGGTCGCGCAGCATGGTGTTCGTGCCCGCCGCACCCAACCGTGGGGGATGGCTGTGGCGGCACGGACGCACCTCCGATGGGGGTCGGGAGTGCGTGGCCGGGCGGCCCTGGGTGGGGGCGCCCGTGCCCAATCGCGGGAGCCGTGGTGCCTCTTCCTGGGAGGCGCCGCGGCCCCTGGCGTTTACGGACCCGTCCCATCCGGTGCTCTCCGTACCACTCTCCGACCACTTTGCCCGAAGCCCGGCGCGGCCGGTCGGGGCTCCGTACCCTCTCGTGTGAAGACGGTGTGGGGACACCGTGCGAACCGCAACGGAGGGGGTACTTCGTCATGCGCGTGGTCATCGCGGGCCAGGGCTACGTAGGGCTGCCACTGGCCGTCCGCGCGGCGGAGGTCGGGCACCAGGTGGTCGGGTACGACGTGGACGAGCGGCGGGTCAAGCGCCTCGCGCTCGGCGAGTCCTACGTCGAGGACATCCCGGCCGAGCGCCTCCGTCCGCTGCTGGACGACGGGAGCTACCAGCCGACCGCCGATCCGGCCGAGGTGGCGGGCTTCGACGTCGCGGTGATCACCGTGCCGACACCGCTGCGGGACGGCGTCCCGGACCTCTCCTACATCGAGTCCTCGGCCCGGCTGCTGGCGCGGCACCTGCGCCCCGGCGCCACCGTGGTGCTGGAGTCCACCACCTACCCCGGCACCACCGAGGAGCTGCTCGCCCCGATCCTGGAGGAGGGCTCCGGCCTGACGGCCGGTCAGGACTTCCACCTGGGCTACAGCCCGGAGCGGATCGACCCGGGCAACCCGACCTGGAAGCTGGAGAACACCCCCAAGGTGGTCTCCGGCACCTCGCCCGAGGGCCTGGCCGCCGTGGACGCCTTCTACTCGGAGCTGATCGAGCGCACCGTTCCGGTCTCCTCCTGCAAGGAGGCCGAGCTCACCAAGCTGCTGGAGAACACCTTCCGGCACGTCAACATCGCGCTGGTGAACGAGCTCGCGATGTTCGCCCACGACCTCGGCATCGACGTCTGGGAGGCGATCGACGCCGCCTCCACCAAGCCCTTCGGCTACCTGCGCTTCACCCCGGGCCCGGGCGTCGGCGGCCACTGCCTGCCGATCGACCCCTCCTACCTGTCCTGGCGGGTCGAGCGCGCGCTGGGCCAGTCCTTCCGCTTCGTCGAGCTGGCCAACGACGTCAACAGCCACATGCCCGACTACGTGGTCCGCCGCCTCGGCGAGGCCCTGAACGACCGTCACCGCTCGGTCCGCGGCTCCCGGGTGCTGCTGCTCGGCCTGGCGTACAAGAAGAACACCGGCGACGCCCGCGAGACCCCGGCCGCCCGGGTGGCCGAACTGCTGCTGCGGATGGGCGCCGAGGTCCGGGCCGCCGACCCGCACGTGGTCACGGGCGTCCACGTGGCCGAGCCGGTCATCCCCGGCCAGCGGGCCACCGAACCGGAGACCCCGTTCAGCGCGGTCGTCCGGGTCGAGGCCACCCCCGAGGAGCTGGCCGCCGCCGACGCGGTGGTGCTGCTCGCCGACCACGACGACTTCGACTACGAGGCCGTCACCACCCACGCCACGTACGTGCTGGACTGCCGCCGCCGCCTCAGCGGCCCGGCCGTCGAGGTGCTCTGATCCGCTGGAACGCCGCGGGCCCCGTCCACAGGGTGTGGACGGGGCCCGCGGCGTTCGGGCCGACGGGGCGTCAGCCGCGGCGGATGACCTCGCTCGGGTACTCGTGGCCGTCGTCCACGATCACGATCTTGGGGATGATCCGGGTCTCCGGCTCGGGCGCCGTGGCGGGCTCGGCGGCCGCGGCCTCCAGAACCGGGGCCGGGGCCGGGGCCGGGGTGGCGGCGGCCGGCGGGGCCGGGGGCTTGGGCGGGAGCGGCGCGGCCGGCGGGATGCTCGGCAGCGGGGCGGTCGGGGCCTCCTCGGCCGCTCGGAGCGCCTTGGGGGCCGGAGTCGCCGGGGCGGCGGCGGCCGACGGGGCCGGCTGAGCGTCGGCTGCGGGTGCGGCGTCGGCTGCTGCGGGCTCAGCGGCCGGTGCGGCCGCCTCGATCTGGCCGACGGCGGCACCGGTGAGGGCGGCCAGGGTCTGCTTGATGTGGTCCAGGTGCTGCTGCACCTGCTCGTACTTGGCGGTGAACTCGCGGTGCTCGCGCTCGCTCGCGGCCCGGATCCGCTCGGCCTCCCGGCGGGCCGCCTCGACCAGCGCGTCCGCCTCGGAACGGGCCTTGGCCTCGGCCTGCTTGATCGTGGCCAGCACCGACTCCCGGTGCTGCTCGGCCTCGCTCACCTTGCGCTCGGCGGTGGAGGAGATCTTCGCGTCCTCCGCGTCCGCCTTGGCCTCGACGGCGGCGAAGGTCTCGTCCGCCCGGCGGCGCAGCTCGGCCAGCTTGACCTCCGCGCGCTCCTGCGCCTCGGCGGCCGCCACCCGGACCTTGGCCGCGTCCGCGGTCGCCGAGTCCCGGATCGCCCGCGACTCCCGGTCCGCCGCCGCCCGCAGCTGCTCGGCCTCGGCCCGGGTCCGCTCGTCGGTGCGGCGGGCGGCCGCGTCGGCCTCGTTCCGGGTCGCCAGGGCGTGGTCGCGGGCGGCGTTGGCGGCCTTCTGACCGTTCTCGTACGCCTCGTCGCGGGCGTCCTCGGCGGCCTGCTGGGCGGCCTCCCGGACGGCGGTCGACTCGGAGTCCGCGATGCCCATCAGCTTCACGGCCTGCTCGCTCAGCACCGAGTAGTCCGGCTCCGGGGCGTCCTCGGCGGCCTGCCGGATCTCGGCCAGCCGGCGCTCCATCTCCCGGACGCCGGAGCCCAGCACGCTGAGCTGCTCCCACGCGCTGTCGCGCTCGGCGGTCAGCACGACCATCGCGTGGTCGACCTGCTCGGGGGCGTAGCCCCGGCGGGTGACGATGAAGCCGTGCTGGGAGACTGCGTCGCTCATGGTCTCTTCCCCTGTCGGTGCCGGTGGAGGCAGGCGCGGATAGGACCGTCCTCTTGACCTATTTTGCGCAAGTGGGATCGAAACCCAAACAAGGCCGTGCCGGGGCAGGTGGGTGAGGGGTCCCTGCCGGGGGCCCGGGGGCGGGGCCCGCCCGGGCAAGCCGCAGTAGGGCCGACAGGGTCTGCGGGACGGGACGGACGAGGGGCGCGTCAGCGTGTGACGCGCCCCTCATTGGTGAGCGTTCGTTACATCAGGCCGTCCCAGAACTGCTCCAGCAGCACGGACCACCAGGTCTCCGGTCCGGCCAGGGCGGCGGGGTCGACGGCCTGGAGCTGGGCCTGGAAGTCGACCGTCCAGCGGCCCGCCTGATCGGGCGTCAGCCCGTAGCGCAGGCGCCACATCCGCCCGAGCAGGGCGAGCGAGCGGACGAACTCCGGGACGCCGCTGTTGACGAACCGCGGAGCCTCCGCGCCCGGCCGCTCCAGGTCGACGGCGACCACCGCGGCCGTGCCGTACTGCACGCACAGCTGGCGCCCGTAGTCGTTGCCCAGCACCAGGTAGCCGCCGAAGTCCGGGGCGCCCGGCAGGCCGCGTTCGGCGGCCAGCTCGGCGAGGGTCGGGATCGGCCTGCCCTCCTGGGCCTGGGCCCAGAAGAACGGCGCGAAGTCGCGCGGCAGCCCCGCCCACATCAGCATCTGGGCGACCTGCTCGGGCACGCCCTGGCGGGACACCGCGCGCTGCTCGAAGCGGAACACCGCAGGCCCGAAGACCTGGGCCAGCTCGCCGCCCAGCTGCTGCGGGTCGGTGGGCGGCAGCGGCACCGCCCCGGCCGGCGGCGAGCCCGCCGGGGGCAGCGGGACGCGGACGGTGCGCGGGCGCTGCGGGCCCGCGGCCAGCTGGTGGAGCTGGTCGAGGTGGTCCAGCAGCACGGCCATGCCGGCCTGGCGGGCCTGGTGGTCGCGGCCGTACGCGGCGGTGTGGCTGATCCGGACGTTCGGCCAGGCCGCGCGGACCATCCGCTGGCAGTAACCGCCCGGGAGGTCGCAGGGCTCCAGGTCGGTGTGGAGTTCGAGCACCTGGTCCGGGGGCACGTTGAGGCGGCGCAGTTCGGCGAGCACCTTCACCTCGGGGTGCGGGGTGCCCGGTTCGCTGCGCTGCATCACCGTCTGCTCGGAGCCGTCCGGGCCCCGGCGGGCCAGCAGCTGCTCGGACACCGGGGGGTCGTGGGGCAGTTCGAGGCCCATGGTGGCCCGGAAGCCGGGCAGCAGGGCGGCGATGGTGGCCGG
>NZ_JBSGEL010000076.1:0-35493 GCF_053602875.1 Kitasatospora sp. NPDC004289
GGGCGCGGGGAACTGCGCGAAGGGGAACGAAACGACCCGTGTGCCGGGTACGGAGTTTCACTTGCAAGTGAGCGTCCGTACCCGGCACACGGGTCTGTGTCTTCCGTCTCGCGCAGTTCCTCGCGCCCCTAACCCCTCAGCGGGTTTCCCTCAGCGGGTGCCGACGGCGGTGCGGACGGCCCGGCGGGCGAGGGCGGCGTCGTCGTAGAGGCGGCGGATCATGATGCGCTGCTCCTCGCCGGCCCCCGGGACGTCGTGCAGGCGGATCTCCCGCATCAGGACCAGCACCAGGTTCACCAGGAACGCGTCCCGCGCCACCGTCCCGCCGGACTGCGCGAGCTGGCTGATCTGCCGCCGGGCCGCGGTGTCCCCGGAGAGGACGCTCCACAGGACCGCCAGGTCGTACCCCGGGAGGTACCAGCCGGCCTGCTCCCAGTCGACCAGGACCGGCCCGGAGGGCGCGAGCAGCACGTTCCCGAGCAGCGCGTCGCCGTGGCAGAGCTGGAGCGGCGCCGAGGAGAGCCCGTGCAGCAGGGCCCGCAGGTCGCCCGCGTCCCGGTCGGTGAGCTGCCCGACCGAGTGGTAGCGGGAGATCTCCAGCTGGTAGTCGAGCGGCTTGCCGAAGACGTCCGTCGGCGGCCGCCAGAGGTTGAGCGAGCGGATCGAGCCGAGCACCGCGCGCAGCTCGCCCGGGGTGGGCGCGTTCACCGGGTGGCGCTCGCGGGCGGCCTGACGGCCCGGCACCCGCTCCATGACCAGGACGCAGCGGTCGTGGTCGGCGGCCACCAGCCGGGGGAGGCGGACCGGCGGACGGTGCCGGACGAAGGCCCGGTAGACCGCGATCTCGTGGTGGAAGCGCTCGATCAGCTGCTCGGAGTGCTCGCTGCGGAGCGCCTGCGGCGCCAGGCACTTGGCGACCACGGGGGCGCGGCCGATGGTGCCGGCGATGATGATGTGTCGGCTGCCTTCCCGCAGGACCTGGCGCGGGAGGAAGCCAGGGCATATCCGCGCGACGTTGGCGAGGACGGCCCGGACGGCCGGGGTCTGCAGGGCGGCCGGGTCGAGGCGGTCCGCGCCGGTCTCCAGCGGGCGGCCGCGGAGCAGCCGCTCGGAGCCGGGGCGGTTGCCGTACTGGTCGGCCTGGCGCGGCAGCAGGGCGCGGGCGGTGGCGAGGGCGCGGGGGTCGCGGAGGGGGACCGGGCCGGGCCCGGGACGACCGCCGGCCGCGGTGGGGGGGCGCAGCGCGGTGCGGGGCTGGGTGGGGGTGCCGGTGGTCGCTGAGGAGTACATGGGCTGGTGAGGGTCCCTTCCGGTCCGGCGGCTGGCCTCTGCCGGTGTCTGCTGCGGACTCCCCGGTGCGGCTGGGTGCCGCCGGGGCTGGAGGTGGAGCGCAGGCGCCGGGCACGGAACGGTGGGTCGGTGGTCGGCCCGCACCCTGGGGAGTGCGTGCCGTTCGCCAGCCCTGGCCATGCCCGGCGCCTGCGCGCCACCCGGTCGCGCCACCCCCTCGGATGAGGCCCCGGAACGGCCGTTGACGGTGCGTCAGGGCAGTCCCTGGGCCGTTTTCGGCGCTCCGACCCGCGGTCGGGGTGGCGCATCTCTACCTGACACCCGGCGGCCACTGGTGCACCATCTGGCGGACCCTGGCGAAGCGTGGCGAATGGTCGCGCGGCACATGCCAGCGCCACTACTGTCGTGGCAGCCGAGGATCCTGGGGGCTTCACGTGAGCAAGGGGCCGAACGCCAGATTCGCCGACCTCTTCGCCCTGACCGGTTGGTCCAAGGGCGAGTTGGCGAGGCTGGTGAACCGGCGGGGCGCGGCGATGGGCCAGCAGCAGCTGTCCACCGACACCTCGCGGGTGCGGCGCTGGATCGAGCAGGGGGAGGTCCCCCGCGACCCGGTGCCCAGAGTACTGGCTGCCGTGTTCACCGAGCGGCTCGGCCGTGTCGTCACCACTGAGGACCTCGGCCTCGAACGACACCGGCCCTCCAGGACCGGGAGCAGCAGCAAGGAACCAGCCTGGGAGCCGGATCGCACGGCCGAGGTCCTCACCGAGTTCACGGGAATGGACCTCATGCTCAACCGACGCGGACTGGTGGGCGCGGGCACCGCGCTCACGGCGGGCGCCGTCATCGGCGACAACCTCTACGACTGGCTGCGCGGCGCCGACGTGGCGTACGCGGCCGAACGTCCGGGCCCCCGGACGATGGTGACCAGCTCCAACGGCAGACCGGTGCTCGACGTCTACGAGCCGGGCCCGGTCGGCGACGACGAGGTGGCGGCGCTGGAGCGCTCGGTGGAGGTCTTCCGGGCCTGGGACGCCTCCCGGGGCGGCGGCCTCCAGCGCAAGGCGGTGGTCGGCCAACTCAACGAGGTGGGCGGCCTGTTGACCCACGACATCCGGCCGCAGGCCAAGCGCCGGCTCTGGCTGGTGGCCGCCAACCTGGCGGTGCTGGCGGGCTGGATGTCGCACGACGTCGGCCTGGAGCCCACCGCCCAGCGGTACTTCGTGATCGCCGCCCAGGCCGCCCGGGAGGCCGACGACCGGCCCCGGGCCGGCGAGGCCGTCTCCCGGGCCGCCCGGCAGATGCTCCACCTCGGCCGGGCCGACGACGCCCTCGAACTGATGCGGATGGCCCGGGCGAACGGCGACGGCCGGATGCTCCCGCAGACCGAGGCGATGCTGCACACCGTGGAGGCCTGGGCGCAGGCCGCGCTCGGCCGCGCCGAGGCCACCCGGCGGCTGCTCGGCGAGGCCGAGGAGCTCTTCACCCGCGGCAGTGACCTGCCGGTCCCCAGCTGGATGGCCACCTTCGACGTGGCCGAGCTGCACGGCATGCAGGCCCTGGTCTACCGCACCCTGGCCGAGCACGACCCGGGCTGGGCCCGGCGGGCCGAGCACCACGTCCGCCAGGCGATGGAGCAGCGGCACCGGACCGGCCGTGAGCGCTCCAGCCTGCTGGACGAGATCACCCTGGCCTCGGTGCACTGGCTCTCCGGCGAGCCCGAGGGCGCCCTCACCCACGCCAAGCTGGCGCTCAACTCGATCGGCCAGACCTCCTCGACCCGTACCTGGGACAGGCTCCGGGCCATGTACCGGCTCACCGGGCGCTACCGCACGATGCCGGCCGTGGCCGAGCTGCGCTCCGAGATCGAGGCCGCGATGCCCGCCCCGCGCCGCGAGCCGGGGCTGGCCTGAGCCCGCTCCGGGGCCCGGTCGGAACTGACGGAGTGACAGCGGACGGACCGTCAGCAGGCGGTCCGTCCGCGCCGGTGGGCAGACTCTGCCACGGAGCGCGGTGGGGGGCGAGGAAATTGTGCGGATCCCTTGGAGGTTCCCCGTCGGTGTCCGTCCGGACGGTCCGGCCGCGGGGTGGCTTGATCGGTCCTGTGTGCGTAAGGGGCGGTCAGGCGGTAACCTTCGGTGGTTCCGGCGCCCGGGCGCCCATTGTTCGACCCTCCTGACCCCCGGCGGCGGAAATCCCGTTGCCACCTAGACCGCCGCAACGGATGCTGACGTCATGTTCGAGCCAGTGATAGCGCCCAGTGCCAGCCTCCTCGGCCTCCTCCAGCGAGGCCGTGGTGACGGGCAACTGCATGCGCTCGCGGCCGACCGTCACGAGGCGGTCGCCGCCTTGGAGTCCTGCGTCACATCCGACCCCCGTGCCGACTGGCAGGTCGAGAACCGCTCCCTCTACTACGCCCGGCTCTACATGGAGCTCGAGGCACCGCTCACCGGGCTGGAGCTGCACCTGCACTCCGTCGAGGACACCCTCGACCCGGACGAGGGCCGCACCGGCCTCACCCTGGCCGTCCTCGGCCACCTGGCCGGATACGGCCGCCGGGACGCCCTCACCCTGCTCCGCAGCTACGTCGCCACCGGCAGCAACTGGGCCTGGGCCCTGGACGAGCTGGCGCTGCGCGACGACGACGAGCGCTCGCTGCTCGCGCTGGCCCCCTCGGTGCTCGGCCGCTTCCCGGCCGGCCCGGAGGGCGACGCCGCCCTGAGAGCGGCCGTCCGGGCCGCCTACGAGCCGCGCCCCTGGCGCCTCTGGGCCGCCCACCACCCGCGGATCGCCGCCGCCGGCGAGCAGTCACCCTTCGACCTCTGGCAACGCCAGATGAACCGCACCGGCGTCACCCCCGGCTGGAGCACCGACGACGTGCTGGCCTGGGCCGACCAGCCCGAGCCCGGCGGCTCGCCCGAGCGCCGCGCGGCCGCCGCCGCCCGCTGTCTGGCCGCCGTGGTCCGCCCCGAGGACCGCCAGTCGGTCCTGACCGCCGCCCGCGACGGCGCCCCCGGCGCCCGCACCGCGGCCCTGCGCTACCTGGTGGACCAGCAGGATCCCGAGGCGGCCGGCCTGATCGAGCTGGCCGCCGCCGACATCGACGAGCGGGTCGTCACCTCCGCCCTGTCCGAGCTGCGCCGGATGCGCGGCGAGGCCGCCCTGGAGCACGCCCGCCGCTGGGCCGACCCGGCCACCGGCGGCGCCGACAGCGCCCTCGGCGAGGCCGCCGTCCAGCTCCTCGCCGACGCCGGCGAACCCGCCGACGGCCCCCTGGTGGTGGCCGGGCTCCGCCGCTGGATCTCCGTGCGCGGGGTCGACGGCAGCGGCCTGGGAACCTTGGTCGACGGCGTGGGGCGGCTGGCCGCCGCTGGTGCCGTCCCCGCCCTGCGCCACGTCTACGGCGAGGCCGCCTCCTCCGAGCTGCGCGGCCGGGCCGCGAAAGCCCTCTCCCTCACCGACCCGTACTTCGCCCGCGGCATCGCCGTCGAGTGCCTCTGGGACTGCGAGGAGGCCACCCGCGAGCTGGCCGCCCGCCACGTCACCACCACCGGCGACGTCCGCGTCCTCGAACGCCTCCGCCGCCTCGCGGCCGACCCGGCCGAAGAGGCCGAGGTCCACACCGTCATCCGCAGCCGCCTCACCGGCCACTGACGGCACCACCCTCGGGCCGCCCTCCGGGCCGCGCCCGGACCGCGCTCGGACCGCGCTCGGACCGCCCGGAGGGCGGTCAGGGGCGCGGGGAACTGCGCGAATCGGAAGACAACGACCCGTGTGCCGGGTACGGATGCTCACGTGCAAGTGGGTCTCCGTACCCGGCACACGGGTCGTTTCGTTCCCCTTCGCGCAGTTCCCCGCGCCCCCGGGGTGACCACTTTCGCTGCCTCCCCGCAGCAACGCTGACATCATGGCCCGATGAACCGTCACCTCACCCGCGTCGCGGCCCCGATAGCCGCCCTCGCCGCCGTGCTCCTCGCCGCCACCCCGGCCTCCGCCCACACCGGCGTGAGCTCGCAGCAGGCACAGGCCCTCGCGGTGGACGCCGTACTGGCGTTCAAGGCGGCGGGGGAGTCGGACACCGCCGGGGTCGACGAGGTGCAGGTGGTGCTCCCGCAGGGCATCGGGCCGGCCGACGTGAGTCTGGTGAAGGCGCCGCAGGGGTGGGCCTTCAAGCCCGGCCCGGAGGGCTTCACGGTGAGCGGGCCCGCGCTCGCGCCGGGCAAGGCCGCCGAGTACCAGGTGAAGGTCCGTCAGCTGCCGGACGCGCCGCAGCTCGCCTTCAAGACCCTGGTCATGTACTCCGACACCCAGGTCGACCGCTGGATCGAGATCCCGCAGAACGGCTCCGAGCCCAAGAACCCGGCCCCCGTCCTCAAGCTGGCCAAGGCCGCCCCCGGCGCCACCCCGCTCGCCACCCCGACGCCGTCCCCCTCGCCGACGCCGACCCCGTCCCCGTCCCCTTCCCCGACCGCTTCCCCCACGCCGACCGTCTCCCCGTCGGCGACCCCCGTCTCCGTGCAGCGCACCGACGCGGGCGCCGGCTCCAACGGCCCGGTGATCATCGGTGCCGTGGTCCTGCTGCTGGTGGTCACCGGTGGCGTGGTCTGGTGGCGCCGCCGCTCCGCCGAGGGCTGAGCGACGGCGCCACCGCGGCCACCGTCAGTGCGCCGCGGGCGTCCCCGCGTCCGGGGTGAGCACCCCGGCGCTGACCAGCGCGATGATCAGGATGCCGAGCGCGATCCGGTACACCACGAACGGCATGAAGCTGTGGTGCGAGATGTACTTCAGGAACCACGCCACCGCCGCGTACCCGACCACGAAGGCGATGCCCGTGGCCAGCAGCGTCGGCCCCCAGGCCGGGGCCGGCCCCTCGCCGATCTTGAACAGCTCGAGCACGCCCGAGGCCAGGACGGCGGGGATGGCGAGCAGGAAGGAGTACCGGGCCGCCGCCTCCCGGCTGTAGCCGAGGAAGAGGCCGGCGCTGATGGTGCCGCCGGAGCGGGAGACGCCGGGGATCAGGGCGAGCGACTGGGCGAAGCCGTAGCCGAGGGCGTGCGGCAGGGTCAGTTCGGAGATCGGCTTGGCGTTGCGGACCGCGCGGGTCCGGTCGGCCACGGCCAGGATCACGCCGAACAGGATCAGCGTGGTGCCGATGACCCGCAGGTCGCGCAGGCTGCTCTCGATGGTGTCCTGGAACAGCACGCCGAAGATGCCGATCGGCAGGGTGCCGAGGATCACGAACCAGCCGAGCCGGGCGTTCGGGTCGCTCCGCCGCTCCTTCTTGAAGAGCGCGGCGGTCCAGGCGGTGATGATCGCCCAGATGTCCTTGCGGAAGTAGATCAGCACCGCGGACTCGGTGCCCAGCTGGGTGACGGCGGTGAACGCGGCGCCCGGGTCCTCCCAGCCGAACAGGGCGGAGAACACCCGGAGGTGGGCGCTGGAGGAGACCGGCAGGAACTCGGTGAGCCCCTGGATCAGTCCGAGGACGGTGGCTTCGAACCAGCTGATCACCGGGCACCCGCCCGAGTCGTCTGGAGGGGGGAGCGCATCTGCTGGTGATCCTGTTCTGCTGACGGGTGTTCCGGGCGCGATGCTAGCGGTTCGAGGTGCACGGCGGACCCTCGGGGCGCCGTTCGGACTGACGGCGTCTCAGGAGACCGGGCGGGACTGCGCTGGGCCCTCCACGACCTGCGGCACCGAGTCCGTGTGCACCGGGACGAGACGGGCGTCGGCGGTGTCCTTCCCGTCGGGCTCCGGAACCACCTGACGGCACCCGAAGGTGCTCACCCCGGGCCGACCGTGGTCCCGTCCGGAAACTCCGTGTACCCGCGGCGGAGCCCGTGGCATCATCCCTCGGTGATCACTGCAGCCACCTCCGGTACCTGGACCCTCGGCGACATCCCCGTGCACCGCCTCGGCTTCGGTGCGATGCGCCTCACCGGCAGCGCCGCCTTCGACCTCGGC
Source organism: Kitasatospora sp. NPDC004289 (assembly GCF_053602875.1). NCBI lineage: Bacteria > Bacillati > Actinomycetota > Actinomycetes > Kitasatosporales > Streptomycetaceae > Kitasatospora > Kitasatospora sp. NPDC004289. Next base: position 7,252 of record NZ_JBSGEL010000076.1, read on the forward strand.
ACCCCCAGCGACCGCTCGCGCTCCCTCGCGGTGCTCCGCCGGGCCGTCGAGCTGGGCGTCAACCACATCGACACCGCCGCCATCTACTTCTCCACCCTCCGCTCCGCCAATGAGCTGATCAACTCCGCCCTCTCCCCGTACCCGGACGACCTCCTGATATCGACCAAGGTCGGCCCGGTCCGCGACGTCACCGGCGAGTGGCTGGAGTGGGCCCGCCCCGACCAGCTCCGCGGGCACGTCGAGGAGAACCTCCGCCAGCTCGGCCGCGACCACCTCGACCTGGTCAACTACCGCACCAACGGCCGCGCCCCGATCGCCGAGCACTTCGGCGCCCTCGCCGAGCTCCGCGAGGCCGGCCTGATCCGTCACCTCGGTCTCTCCAACGCCGACACCACCCAGCTCGCCGAGGCCCGGCGGATCGCCCCCGTGGTCTGCGTGCAGAACCGTTTCGGCCTGGGCGCCACCCCCGCCCAGCGCGCCGTCCTGGAGGCCTGCGGCGAACAGGGCATCGCCTTCGTCCCGTTCTTCGCCATCGCCGGCAAGGGCGCCGAAGCCGGTGCCGAGCACACCGACGGCCCCGCCCTGCTCGCCGCCGCCGAGGCGCACGGCGCCAGCCCCGCCCAGATCCGGCTGGCCTGGAGCCTGGCCCAGGGCCCGCACGTGCTGGCCATCCCCGGCACCGGGAACCCCGTCCACCTGGAGCAGAACGTCGCCGCCGGAGCCATCCGCCTGACCGAGGACGAGCTCGCCGCCCTGGAGGCCGAGGCGTGACGGCCACGCCCGCGGACCTGGCGATCCGTCACGTCACCGCCCTGTCCCACGGGGCACCCCTCCCGGCCGGCCTCCGGGTCACCCTCAACTTCCACCCCGACCGCACCACCGCCGGCCGCACGGTCCTGGCCGCGCTCGCCGAGGACGGCAGCTACCACTCCCAGTTCGTCACCGGCACCAGCAACGGCGGCCTCACCGCCCACCCCGGCGGCGACCGCTGGGCCTGGGAGAGCCGGATCTTCGGCGGCGCGTACGACCAGGCCCCGCCCGCCGAGCGCCCGGTGTACGGCGCCCTCGACTTCCGCCACCGCCCGTACGGTGCGGCCCCGCGCTTCGGTTCCGCCTTCCTCCGGCTCACCGCCGGGGCCCTGGACCGCACCACCTTCTGCTACCCGGACAGCTTCCTGGAGCCCGCACACTTCGGCACCGCCGAGCGGATGGCCCTGATCGAGCTGGCCGAGGCGGACGACCAGGACGCCCTGGACGACTACGTCGAGGCCCACGTCCACGGCGGCGTCCACCTCGCCCGCGACGTGGAGGCCCTCGTCCTCGACCCCTGCTACCTGGGCACCGAGGTCGAGGAGGCCGCGGCCGCGCTGCCCTGTCCCGTCGAGTACCACCCGGGCCTGCGGCTGAGCACCGAGGTGCTGCGCCGTCACCCCGACTACCGGGGGCCGGAGTTCGTCGAGCTCGGCCTCGCCCTCGCCCGGGACGGCCACCTCGACCCGCTGGTCCTCGGGGAGGCGGCCCGTTCCGGCGAGCACGACCCGCAGGCCCTCAAGCGCGTCTGGCACTACCTGGCCCGCTTCGGCGGCCCCCGCACCACCTGACGGCCCCTCCACCCGCTCGGCGGCCCGCCCGCCGCCCAGCGGGTGGAGGTCTGGGCCGGCGGCGCCCGCCGCCTGCTCGACCACCACTCCCCGGACGCGCCCGCGTACGTCCCCGGCACCAGCTCAGGCGCCGTCACCGCCCTGCTGCTCGCCGTCCTCGACGGTCCGTCGGCTACCGTCCCCACCATGGACATCGACGCCCTCCCCGTCTTCGAGTTCGCCTTCCCCGGCCCGCTCCGCGACCAGCTGGTCGGCGCGGTCCTCTCCGGGGCCAAGACCACCACCACCGGCCTGGCCGTCGACTACGCCACCACCGGAGACCCGCTGCCCCGGGCCGGCCACCGCGCCGCCGTCATCGACTCCGACGGCCACCGCGTCGCGGTCATCGAACTCACCGAGGTCCGCGTCCTGCGCCTCGCCGACGTGGACCTGCGCCACGCGGTCGACGAGGGCGAGGGCGACGAGACGGTGGCCCGGTGGCGCACCAACCACGAGTCCTTCTGGCACGGCCCCGAAGTCCGCGCCGAACTCGGCCCCGACTTCACCGTCGACGACGACACCGAGGTGGTCGCCCAGCGCTTCCGCGTCCTCTGGCAGGCCGAGGCCTGACGCCCGACACCCGACGGCGGACCGCACCGTGGTAGGACGGGGGTCCGGGTCGAAGCCATCTGCAGTGGCTTCGACCCGGACCCCTGGCCGTTCGGCGTCTAGCGGCCGTCAACGGCCTCGGTCACGTGCAGCCAGGCCTCCAGATCCGCGAGCCGTGCCTCCAGGGCCGGGCGCAGGGCCGCCGCGCTGGAGGCGCCGAGGGCCAGGCGCAGCGGCGGGTTGGGGCTGTCGACCGCACCCCGGATGCCTTCGGCGATCCGCGCGGCGTCGGAGAACGCGGACGCCGGCATCTCCCCGATGGCCTGGTGGACCTGACGGACGGTCGGGTCGTAGTCGTCCAGGCCGGCCGCGACGTCCAGGTTGGCGAGGAACGGGGTCGCGGTCATCCCGGGCTGGATGAGGGTGACCTTGATGCCGAGCGGTGCGACCTCCGCCGCGAGCGCGTCCGTCAGCCCCTCGACCGCGTACTTGGTGGCGGCGAGCAGGCCCACGCCGGGGTGGGCGGACTGCCCGTACACCGAGGAGCCCTGGAGGACGTGCCCCGAGCGCTGGGCCCGGAGCACCGGCAGGGCGGCGCGGAGCACGTTGAGCACCCCGAAGACGTTGGTGTCGAACACGGCCCGCGCCTGCGCGTCGGAGGCCTCCTCAACGGCTCCGAACAGCCCGTACCCCGCGTTGTTGGCCACGACGTCGATCCGGCCGAACCGGGCGAGCGTGCTCTTCACCGCCTCCTCGACGGCCCGCTCCTCGCGTACGTCCGTCGGGAGGAGGAGCAGCCGGTCGGTGTGAGCGTGCGTCAGTTCCCGCAGCGAGGAGGTGTCGCGGGCGAGGGCGGCGACGGACTCGCCGTTCTCCAGTGCCTGGAGGGTCAGTTCACGGCCGATGCCGGAGGTCGCGCCGGTGATCAGCCATGTGCGTGTCTGGTTCATGTTGCGAACGTATGGCTTTAGCTCGCAACGAGTCAACCTTGATCCATCATGAAGTTGTTCTCTAATGCCATTAGCTCGCATCGCGCTGACGTCCTGTGGGAGGATGGCCGGCGTGACAGCCGCATCCCCCGGACCCAGCAGCCCACGTACCGTCACGCCGACGGTCGAGACCGTCCTCGCGTTCGTGAACACGCGCGCCGACGGTGGGGGGAGCCGAGAACTCTTCGCGGACGGGGACGCGTTCGCGGCCTGGCTGGCCGAGCGCGAGGACTTCGACGAGGACTTCGGCGGCGTGGCCGAGCCGACCGACGCCGACGCGGCGGTCGCGCGCGAACTGCGCGACGCCCTGGTGACCCTGCTGCTCGCGCACTCGGGCGACGCGGAGAGCCAGGGGGAGCCGCTGCTGCGCGCGGAGCGGTACCTGCGGAGCGTGGGTTCGCTCTACCCGCTGGCGCCGGTGGTCACGGCCCGCGGGGTGGAGCTGGCCTCGCCGCAGACCGGCGTGCCGCGCGTCTTCGGCACCGTCCTGGCTGCGGTCACGACCGCCGCGCAGAGCGGCGACTGGGGCCGGGTCAAGGCCTGCCTGAACCCCCCGTGCCACTTCGGCTTCTTCGACCGCACCCGCAACGGCGGCGGTCTGTACTGCAGCACCGGCTGCGGCTCCCAGGTCTCCATGCGCAAGCACCGCCAACGCCGGCGCGAGGCGGCCCCCGAGGCGTGAGACGCCCCTCGGGGGCTCACGCCTCGGACCGGGCGCTACCGGTTCTCGTACTCCGCCACCAGGATCGCCCGGCCGAGGGCGAAGAACCCGAGCGTGCCGCTGATCGCCGCCGCCGAGGTGTCCGCGTCCGGCCCCAACTCCTCGACGGGCAGGGCGTGCACGGTGAACACGTACCGGTGCGGCCCGTGCCCGGGCGGCGGCGCCGCACCGCCGAATTCCTTGGTCCCGTAGTCGTTCCGCCCGTGCACCGCCCCCTCCGGCAGCCCCGGGAACGCCCCGCTGCCCGCCCCGGCGGGCAGCTCCGTGGTGGTCACCGGAAGGTTGAACAGCACCCAGTGCCACCACCCGCTGCCCGTGGGCGCGTCGGGGTCGAAACAGGTCACCGCGAAGCTCTTGGTCCCGTCCGGGAAGCCCGACCACGCGAGCTGCGGCGAGAGGTTGCCGCCCTCCAGCGTCTGGGCCGGCAACAGCGTGCCGCCGTCCTTCATGTCGTCACTGCTGACGCTGAACGCCGGTACGGGGCGCAGGAATTCGTGGGGCAGCGGAGGCCTGGTCATGGCGGATGTTCTCCCTGGTCGAATCGGGTACCGGCGGAGGTTAGCCCAGCCCGCGCGCGCCACGCCCACTCCCTTTCGAATACCCGTTCTCCGGCACCCGCGCCGCTAGGATGGGAAGCCCAGAGAGGCCGCGCCCTGTCAGTGCCGGGCACGATGATCGGCCACATGGGAGTTCTGTTCGGCTACTACGCCGCCGATGACGACGCACACGCGCTCGGCGCGATCGACCGCGACGACGACGGTCCGCTCGGCGCGGGCTACGACGGGGTCGAGGTCAAGCACCTGGACCCCGTCGTCTGCCTGCTCCCCGCCGAGGCCCGCCTCCGCGGCGGCCCGGCCGCAGCCGTCACCGCGGACCCCGCACGGGGCCGGCTGGTCGGCATGATCGAGGACGGCGAGGTGGTCACGCTGGGGCTCTCGCCCGCCTTCCGGGACGCACTCGCCGCCGCCACCCCCGCGTCACTCGCCGAGGCGGCCGAGGTCTGGTCCCGCTCCGACGCCTCGCTCGGGCCGTCCGAACGGCCTTGGCTGCTGGACTTCCTGACGGACCTGGCCGCCCTCGCGACCCGGGCGGCGGCCCGCGGCCAAGGCCTGTACTGCTGGATCTGCCCGTAGCCGAGCGCCGCGCGTCCCGGCCCGTTCGTCCGGGACCGTCCGTCAGGAGTCCGGGAGACCGAACAACGGCAGGCAGGGCGCGAGCCCCTCCACCGTGACCCGGACGCTCCGGTGCTCCTCCCAGCGGGCCCGGCCCAGCCGCAGCCGCCTGGTGGTCACGGGCTTCCCGCGCACCACGTGCCGGTCGACCCCGTCGGGTTCGTACCCGTGCTTGAGCGACACCGCGTACGAGGGGCCGTTGTCCTCGAACGCCCCCGACGTCGCCTCGGCCGCCCCCAGTCCGGCGAACGCCAGGTGCAGGACGGCGGCCCGCATCTCGGTGCCGATGCCCCGGCCCTGGTGGGCCGTCCCCAGCCAGGAACCGGAGCTGACCTGCCGCAGCACGGCGAACTCCCGCGCGGCGACGGTCTGTTGGCCGACGACCCGGCCGCCCTCGAGGACGGCCAGGTTCAGGGCCCAGTCCTGCGGGGACCAGTTCCCCCGGCGCAGCCAGTGGTGCTGCACCACCGAACGGGCCCGCTCCGCGGGCGGGAGGTCGGTCCACGGCACCAGGAAGGGCATCCGGTCCGGTGCGTGGACACCGGCCGCCGCCAAATCGGCCAAGGCGGCCAGCTCGTCGTCGGTGGGCAGTCGGAGTTCGAGGCGGGGTGTGCGCAGGCGCAGGCCGAGCAGCGGCCAGTGGTCGGTCAGCATGTGCCATTGTCGGCGCTGCCGCCCTCCTCGGACACCTGGGTTTCCCTACGTCGCCTCAGACCTCGGCGGATGCAGCCGCCTTGTGGTCGACGGTCACTGGCGGGTCGGGGCAGCTCTCCTGATACCGGATCGGCAACGGGGCGGTCGAAGCCGCCGCCCCGGCGGGCGGCCCCGGCCAGAATGCGAGGGCATCCGCGCAGGTGCGGACGGGATGGAGGACGGGCATGACGCTTTCCGCAGCACGGCGGGCCTCTCCCGAGAGCGGGCTCCCGACTCCGGCCGGAGGCACTCGGTGGGCGGCCGCGGAAGCCGAGCTGCTGAGCCTGCCGCGTTCGCGGCGCGGAGCGCGTGGCCCCAGTGCGCTGGAACTCCTGGGCAGGCGGCACAAGGAGACCAGCCACGAGCACTACCTGAAGTTCCTGCTCGACCCCCGCCAGCACCACGGCCTGGGCCCCGGCCTGCTGCGCGCCCTGCTGTCCCTCGCAGGTCTGCCGCACCTCGCCGCCGACCACCGCCTGGACCGGGCCCAGGTGCACCAGCAGGTCCGCGGAGCGTCGAGCCGCCCCGACCTCGTCGTCACCAGCCAGGTGGCCTCCGTCGTCATCGAGTTGAAGCTGTACGCCTCGGAGGGCGACGGGCAGACGGCCCGTCAGGGGGACGACTTCGCTGACCTGCCCGACCCGGTGTTCGTGTTCCTCACCCGCACGGGCACCTGCCCGGCGGACGTCCGCTTCCGGCCCGTCAGTCTGCGAGAACTCGCGGGCCACCTGGCGGAGTTGCTCGCCACGGCCGACGACGCGCCCGGCCGCCGCCACGCCGACGACTACCTGAGCGACCTGGAGGCCACCGTGGGAGTGAGCACCGACGACGACGCGGACGCCGGCTTCTGGGTCACCCACGGCCCCGCACTCCTCGCCGCCCAGGAGGCGGCCCGACGTCTCCTCCCTCAGCTGCCCGCCCACGTCGCGACGGCCCTCCCCGCCCTGACGGTGGAGCTCGGGGCGGACCTGGTGGTCCGAACCGTCGACTACTGGGCCCAGGGCGACCGGGGCACCTACCCGGAGACCGCCGTGGTCCTCAGCAAGCCCGACTGGCTGGTCGACGACAGCCCGGTCCTGGGCTTCGCCTTCGGCTCCCGCCGCCAGGCAGACAGCCACCGCGGCCCCGACCCCGACGACCCGAACCTGCGCCCGTTCCACGGCATCTACTGCACCGACCCGATCCTCCGGGCCACCCTGAGCCACCGCTTCCTCTCCAAGGGCTGGGGCGGCCACTGGGCCTGGTGGTCCTACGTCGACCTGACGGCCGCCCCCAACGGCGGCCCCGGCTTCCTCACCCACAACGCCACCGCCATCACCGCCACCATCCGCGACACCTGGCTCGAACGGGCAGCCACGGTCGACACGGCCTGGGCCGCACGGAGCACGACGGCGTAGGCGAACGGCGACCGGAGGCCGAGCCGCCCGCATCACCACGGAGGCCCCTCAGCCCCACTGGCAACGGGCTTTGGAGCCGCAGTAGTTGACGTCACGGGACAGGGTCGGGTGCCGGTCACGGCAGCCCGGTCGGGGCCGGTGACAGCGGTTGACCGTCCAGCTCGTGGCAGTCCTCCTCGTCCCACCACAGCTCGCCCTGCACGGTGAGGTAGGGGTGCAGCCCGCGGACGCCTCCGCCCTCGTGCAGTGCCCGCGCGACGGCGTGGAGCAGCTCAGCGAGGCCGGCCCAGGAGTCGGCGAAGTCACCCCCGCCACCGTGCCCGGCCCAGCCGACACGCCCGGTCCCCGGGCCGGGGCGTTGGTCGACCACCTGCACTCCGCCATCGGCGCTCTCGGCCCAGGGCACCCAGAGCGGGTGCCACCAGGGCTCGTCGTCCCACTGGCGACTGGTCAGACCGTCGTTCTCGGCCGCGACGTCCATGCTGGTGCGCCAACGCTCCACGATTCCGCTCACCGGCAGCGGAGACTGCTCGGGCAGGAGGGTGGACCAGGCGGCTACCCCGTTGTGGCAACGCAAGGACTCGGTGAGATCGCCGGGCAGTGCGGCACCGAGGACCCTTTCCGCGGCCTGTAGTTCGGCGGGTGTCGCCGGCGGGTTCAGCGAGGCCGGGCCCGTGGGCGTGTGCACCGCCAGCCACGAATCGATGCGCTGCCACGACTCTGACGGGGGCGGTACGTGCTGGGACATGGCGTCATCCTGCCGCACACGTCTGACCTCGCTGGGACGACGAAGTGCCGGGGGCTGATTCGGACGCACCGCCAGAGCAGCGCCGCACAGGCCGAGCACAAATGCCTTCATGGCACCGGCACGCACGTGGCACGATCTCCGAAGCACCGGTTTGGCGAGGAAGGCCCGCATGACGGAGTCTCAGGAAGTCCGGAACCTTCGGATGCTCGCCAACGAGCGGGCCGTCGGCCTCCACGTCGGGTCCGATCGACTCATCCGGGCCGGTCTCGACGCGTTGCTCGCCGGCGTCGAGAGTCCCTCGATCCCCCTACTCGCCGGGCTCGGCCGCACCGAGGAGCCCGAGGCCCGCGAACTCTTCGACCGCGTCCTGGACGAACTCGGCCTCTCCGGCTCCCTTCCCGCCGACCCGACCGCCGCTCGACTGGCACTCGCCCGTCTGTGGGCGGAGCAGATCGTCGACGGTTCACTCGACCCCGCGACCGGCGCCGACAAGATCTGGGCCGAAGTCGCCTGTGAGCTCGGATACCCCGACGAGCTGCAGCCCGTGGTCCGTTGGGCCATCGTCCTCGAAGACTGGAACGAGGACTGGGACATCACTTTGGCGGAGATCGACACCAATATCGTCCAGGCCGCCCGGGAGGTCCTGGCGATCGCAGGGGCGTTGCCGGACCGGCTCGATCACCGGCTGGTGGGCCACTGGAGCAGCCTTCCCTTGTCCTACGGCGTCATGGAAGCGTCCGAGCTCGCCTTCCTCCCCGACGGACGAGGGTGGAGCACCTGGTTCAACGTCGGAGGGCTGTGCGTCACGCGCTTCACCTGGTGGTGTCCGGAGCCGGGAGTCCTCGAACTGAGCGCGCAGTGGATGGTCCAGGGAACCCCCCGTCTCGATCCCGGGCCCCCGGCCTTCGCCTCGACCGAACCGGCCGAGCGCCTCGCCGAGGTCACGCGGCATCGCTACGTCATCGGCTCCGCCGTCCCGGTGCCCGGCGCCGAGCCGTTGAGTGCGGTGAGCTTCGAGGAGCCGGTGGAGTCCTGCTTCGAGTACGCCAGGGGATCGGCACAGATCCGGCCCGAGGAGGATCCCACCCACCGCGTCATGCCCTACGAGTAGCGGGCCTCGGCTCCTCCAGGCTCAGCGCATGTCGGCCTCCAGCCACTCTCCGAGGGTTCGGTGCAGCAGTTCCACCTGCGACCGGTCGAGGATCACGGTCGTCGTCCGAGAGGCAGGGTGGTCCTCGCTGGTCGCGGCGGGCCGGGTGAGCGACAGGCGCAGGAAGTCCACCGGAAGGGGTGCCGGCTGTTCCGAAGCCCCGGTGCTCAGGGCCGGATCGCGGACGAGGGGATGGCAGTGATCCGGGATCGCGGCGAGCTCCAGTCGGCCGTCGCGCGGATGGTGGTCGGCTGGGTTGAGGTGCGAGCCCTGGTAGGCGAGCGGTGGTGGTGCGTCGCCGTCTTCGGCGAACAGCAGCCAGGTGGCGTAGATCGACATTGACCGGTCTTCAGTGAGCAGGAGTTTCAGGGTGCGGCCTCGGTTCACCAGGATCGGAGGCACAGGAGCTCTGCCTCCGGCGGAGCGTCACCACCTCGGGCACGATCGGTGCGAGGGTCTCGGTGGCGATGGCGGCGAGGTGCGCCGGTGCGGAGCCGGACCGGAGTGCGGTCACGTACTCGGCGGCTTCGGCATGGGTGAGGGCCGGTACGTTCCGCCGCAGCAGGCGCATGGCGACGACCTGGCCCTGCTCGGTCACGGCCTCACGGACCGCGTCCTCCAGGTCGTCGACCGCCGTCCGGACCGGCATCCGCCGGATGCGCCGGCGGTAGTCGTCCTCCCAGTCGCCGACCGAACTGCCGATGGCGTGCAGGCTGCCGTCGAGCCGGTCGACGAGGTAGGGGCCGTTGCCCCCGAGCCGTTGCATCGGGTCTCGGGTGCGGAGGTACTCCGGTGTCTGGTAGTGGACGATCCAGACGAGCTCGTGCTCCTCCACGCCGGACACCACGAATCGGCCCTCGAACTTGAGGTCCAGATCCTCCTGGGCCACGTGCCTGGCGTACTCCCGGTCGATCATGCAGGGCAGCATCCCGCACGGGTACGTCCCGGGCCATCGGATTTCGGCCCGGCGTCAGAGCACGAAGCGGAGCGGCGTGCCCGGGCGGGCCTGGGCGGCGGCGGGGAGGTCGGCGGGCGGGACGACGCCGATGACCGGGTAGCCGCCGGTGGTGGGGTGGTCGGCGAGGAAGACCACGGGGCGGCCGTCGGGCGGGACCTGGACGGCGCCCAGGACCATCCCCTCGCTGGGGAGTTCGTCCGTCCGTAGGCGGGGGAGGGGCGGGCCTTCGGTGCGCAGGGCGATCCGGTTGGAGGCGGCGGCGACCTCGTACCGGGCACGGGCCAGTAGCGTGAACGCCGCCGGGGCGAACCAGTCGGCGCGCGGCCCCGGCAGCAGGCGGAGCACCAACTCGGCCGGGGGAGCGGGCAGGACCGCGAGCCCGTCACCCGGCGGCGGAGAGACGGGCGCACCCACCGGGAGCAGCTGACCGGCCGTCAGCGGGGCCGGGCCGAGCCCGGAGAGCAGGTCCGCCGATCGGCTGCCCAGCACGGGCTCCACCGCCACCCCGCCCGCCACCGCGAGGTAGCTCCGGACGCCGTACGCGGCCGGCCCGACCTCGACCACCGCCCCGTCCGGGACCGCGACCGCCGCACCCCAGGCCGCCGCCCGCCCGCCGACCCGGACCGCCGCCGGAGCCCCGGTCACGGCGACCACCACCCGCCCGACAGCCCGCAGCGCGACCCCGCCGAGCGTGGTCTCCAGTCCGGCCGCCCCCTCGGGGTTCCCCACCAAGCGGTTCGCCGCCCGCAGCGCCGGCTCGTCCAACGCCCCGCCCCGGGGCACCCCCAGGTGCGCCACCCCCCGCCGCCCCAGATCCTGAACCGTCGTCAACGGCCCGGGCCGCACCACCGCCAGCCCGGTCACGACGCGGCCCCAGAGGCGCGAGGAACGGCATGCGGGGGTACGGCAGCACGTGCACCTGGCTGACGGTGGTTCAGTTGCCGGTGGGCCGCCTTCCGGTTCGCGCAGTTCCCCGCGCCCCCGGGGGCACCAGGCGTCATGCCCCCGCCTCCGGCGCGAACCGCACCCGCGTCCCCGGCGCCAGCAACGCCGCCGGCTCCCGCGACGCGTCCCACAGCACCGCCGCCGTCCGCCCGATCAACTGCCACCCCCCGGGCGAGGACCGCGGATAGACCCCCGTGTACGGCCCCGCCAGCGCCACCGACCCCGCCGGGACGGAGCTCCGCGGCGTGGCCCGCCGTGGCACGTGGTACCGCTCCGGAAGGCCCGTCAGGTACGCGAAACCCGGCGCGAAGCCGCAGAAGGCCACCCGGTACTCCACCGACGAGTGCACCCGTACGGCCTCCGCCACCGACACCCCCCACAGCCCGGCCACCTCCTCCAGGTCCGCCCCGTCGTAGACCACCCGCACCGACACCAGCGGCCCCTCGGCCGCCCGGCGGTCCGTCAGCCGGCAACCCGCCAGCTCCCGCCGCAGCGCCGCCACGTCCGACACCCCGTCCAGCAGCACCGTCCGCGCCGCCGGCACGATCTCCGCCATCTCCGGCAGGGACCCGCGCCGGGCCAGCAGCTCCGCGTACAGCGCCTCGACCGACGCCCCGTCCGGCGCCTCGACCAACAGCGCCTCCGCCCCGACCTGCCGGAACGTCAACCCCCCGTCGTCCCCGACCCGCCGGAACGTCAACCCCCCGTCCGCCCCCATCAGACGAAGGCCTCCACCCGCACCCCCGCCGAGGCCAGTGCGCCCCGTACCCGCCAGGCCAGCTGCGCGGCCCCCGGGGTGTCCCCGTGCACGCACAGCGAACGCGCCTCCACCGCCACCGGCTCGCCTCCGACCGCGGTGACCAGACCGTCCTTCGCGATGCCGACGGCCCGGGCGATGACCGCCTCCGGGTCGTGCAGCACGGCCTCGGGGTCGCGCCGGGGGACGAGGGTGCCGGCCCAGGTGTAGCCCCGGTCGGCGAAGGCCTCGGTGACGACCGGGAGGCCGACGCCCTCGGCGACGGCGAGCAGCCGGGAGCCGGGGAGGCCGAGCACCGGCAGCGGGCCGTCGCAGACCGCCCCGGCCCGCAGCACTCCGGCCACCACCGCCTCGGCCTGTTCGGAGTCGCCGACCACCCGGTTGTAGAGGGCGCCGTGCGGCTTGACGTAGCTGACCCGGGAGCCGGCCGCGCGGGCGAAGACCTGGAGGGCGCCGATCTGGTAGGCGATCTCGTCGGCCAGCTCCTCGGAGGGCACCTCCATGGCGCGGCGGCCGAAGCCGGCCAGGTCGCGGTAGGAGACCTGGGCGCCGATCCGGACGCCGCGTTCGGCGGCGAGCGCGCAGACCCGGCGCATGGTGGACGGGTCGCCGGCGTGGAAGCCGCAGGCCACGTTGGCGCTGGTCACCACGGAGAGCAGGGCCTCGTCGTCGGTCAGGGTCCAGCGTCCGAACCCCTCGCCGAGGTCCGCATTGAGATCGATCACCGCTTCGCTCACGCCAACACCCTCATGCCAACACCCGTCTCCCGCCCGCTTCCTGGGGGTGATCGTAGGGCCTGCGCAGGGGCGCGTACGCACCTGACCCGATGCCGGAGCGCGCACCCGCCGGGTGCGCGCTCCCTCACATGGAGGAACGTTTCCTCTCCGTACTCCCCAGGGCCGTCGGCCGGACGGGTGAGACCTCGTCAGGCCGCGGTCGCCACCGCTGCCGGCCGCCGCCGCAGCGCCTCGGCCCACTCCAGCCGCCGGATGCCCCGCAGCACCACCAGCAGCGGCACCGCACCGAACACCCCGAACGACATGTCGACGAATCGCCATGCCAGCGGGATCCCGCGCAGCGGCCCGCAGATCAGCGCCAGCGGGATGATCGCCGCGCAGGCGACGAGCGCCCAGCGGATCACCCAGACGTTGCGCACCGGGTCCTTGAGCGGCCCCCAGAACGCGACGGCGATCACCAGGTGGGCGAAGGCCAGCCAGTCGGTGCCGTACGCCAGGAACGGGTACCGGACGTTGGCGTCGGCCACCCCGTCGCGGACCCGCTCGGCCCATTCGAGCACCCCCGGGAAGTGGTCCACCAGCGGTGCCCGTTCGACCAGCGAGACCAGCCAGCGGGTCTCGGTCTCCAGCGGAAAGGCCGTCAGGCCGCTCACCGCGAGACAGACGATGAAGATCCAGATCCACCGGCGGACGTGTCGGAGAGTGCTGGCCTCGGCGGCGTACTGGTCCTCGGTCATGGTGCCAACCCCCAAGCGGGTAGAGCGGATCGGGAACCCGTCCCGACCTGCGCAGCAGTGACTCTAGACCTAATAACTGAACATGTTCAACTCGCTTCCTGGGGCCGTTCCCGGCCCTCCCGGGAGGGACGTTTCGGACCTTGTCGGCATCAGCCTCTAACCTTGTCCACCGTGACCACCGCAGTTCAGCCCACCGAGCCCGTGCTCCGGCCGCCCGCCCCCGGTGCCGCCCGCCCCGCCCCGGGCCCGGCCGCCGACGAGGGGCTGGCCCGTCGGCTCAAGGCGCTGGCCTGCACCGCCCCCCTCCACGACCTGGAGAACCGCAAGGTCAACCTGGCGGGCGAGTACGGCTCCTACGCGATGTCCGAGGTCGGCCTCGCCGCGATCGACCTCGTCACGCTCAACATGGACTTCGACACCGGGGCCGACCGCGACATAGTGCTGGCCCGCATGCTGCCCCGGGTCGCCGCGCAGAACCCGGCCCGCGCCACCGCCGAGCACGAGCGGGTGGCCCGCTGGGTGCTGGAGTCGCTGATCAACGTCGGCAGCGTCGACCGCGGCTTCCGCGCCGTCTACGGCACCTTCGGCTCCGACGGCAGCTACGTCCGCCGCGACTACGACTTCAAGCTCATCGAGGAGGTCCCCGGCCCGGACGGCGGGGTCTACCTGCGCACCACCGACGAGGCGGTCAACGTCCTGGTCGGCGCCCTCGACACCGACGTCACCTCGGCCCAGATCGCCGCCGAGGTCAAGCTCGAGGTCCTGATCAACCGCGGCCGCCTGGCCGATGCCCAGCTCGCCGCCGAGCAGGCCCGCTACCGCACCGTCCAGTACGCCGAGACCCTGCGCCGCGCCCTCGACGCCACCCGGCGCAACGTCCGCGCGGTCGACTGGATGCAGGCCGTCCCCGACCTGATCGACGAGGCGCTCGGCCACATCGCCGACCGCTACCGGCACGAGAACGCCATCCTCACCAACATCCGCAAGGCCCGCGACGAGGCCGAGGACCCGGAGCACAAGCGGCGCGCCGCCGAGCTGGTCGACATCGTCAAGGACTGCATCCGCCGCCACACCCAGCTGCAGACCCGCCTGCTGGAGGCCGGTCCGCTGTTCCGCGCCGAGCAGGACCGGCAGGCCTTCGCCGCGCCCTCCGCCCGGAGCGGCATCGACCTGTACGGGCAGCTGCTCGCCCCGCTGCTGGAGCTGCCGGTCAGTCAGGCCACCCGGCCCACCGACGCGTTCTTCGCCCGCGGCACCGGCCTGCGCACGCCCGTCTCAGTGCGGATGACCGACCTGGTGGACCTGCTGCTCACCCCGCCGGTCGAGCGCGAGCACCTCGGCGCGGAGCTGCCCGACCCGGACCTGGTGGCCACCCCCGACGACAGCCGGTTCTCCGACGAGCAGCTGGAGGCTGCACTGGAGCTGCTCGACCTGCCGGCCGACGCTCCCCGCCGCCTCTCCGGCCTGCTCGCCGAGGCCCGCCTCAAGGACCCCGACCTGCCCTACCTGGTCGCCCTGCTCGCCGTCCACGCGGCCAGCCCGCCGGTCGGCACGGCCTACCGCCAGGGCGAGGAGCGGCTGCTCTTCGCGGTGGACGACGGCACCCGCCTCGACGACCCCGAGTTCGGCGGCGCCGACCTCATCGTCGGCAGCGCCCTCCTCGACGCCGCCGGCATGGCCGCGGACCGTCAGGAAGAACGGTGAGGCACCCGGGCAGCGCCCCAGGGGCGCGAGGCTCTGACATGTGCGGCTCCGCCGCGTGGGCGCGCAGCGGCAGGCATCAGAGCCGTAGTCGACGACGCGCAGTCAGTTGCCGCCTCTGCCCTGACCTGTCCCCGCTCACCGAACGGCAACGCCCCACCGTCGGCGGCGTACGGACCCGTGCCTTCCCAGCCCGCGCAGTTCCCCGCGCCCCTGGTGTGACCACCTTCCCCGGCGCCGCCGCGATCCACCCGTGCAAGGAGTACCACCCGTGATGACCGACCAGTCCTGGGAGACCGAGGACGAGCCCGCGGCGCCGGCGCCCGCGGCGAGCCTCACGCCGGCCGACGTCGCCGACGCCGCCCGCCTGGTCTCCTTCGGCCTCCAGGCCAAGCTGCTGCCCGCCCGCGACGCGGAGTACGCCGAGCTGATCCGCCGTCACCGCGAGGACCCGGGCTTCGCCCGCCTCGCGGACGCCGTCGCGGCGGGCCTCGGCCTGGTCGTGCTGGAGGTCTCGCCCCGGGCCGGCATGGCGGTGGCCGCCGCCGAGGACTCGCTCTTCGCGGTCCGGATGGGCGACTACTCCCGCCGCGCCGCCGGCGAGGCCACCGACCGCTTCCTGCACGGCCTGGCCCATCTGGCGACCGCCGCGATGGCCTTCCCCCGCCCGGAGGACCTGGCCGACGACGCGTACCTGGGCCGGATCACGGTCAACGGTGTGGACGCCTTCGTCCGGCAGGCCTGCCGCCGGCTGGAGGAGCGTGCCGAGGCGGCCGGGGACAACACCGACCCGACCTCCGACGCCCCCGGCCTCGAAGCCGCCTGGCGGGTCTGGGCCCGGCGCTCCGCGACCGGGGCCACCAAGGACGCCCGCCGCCTCTCCGGCTCGACCATCGGCATCGTCTCCAAGGCGGTGCTCTTCCTGGTCGACTCCGGTTTCCTGCAGAAGACCTCCGACGACGCCGGCGGCACCTACCGCACCACGGCCCGCTACCAGCTCCAGGTCCGCGACCTGGCGGGCGGCGCCGCGATGGGCGAGCTGCTCGACCTCGGCGTGGTCGCGGTCACCGACGGCACCGCCACCCTGCTCCCCGCCGACCACAGCGAGGAACTGGTCGCGGACGCCGGCCTGCCGTTCCACAGCCTCTGATCCACTGATCCACCGTCATCTGGAGAACCGCCGCACATGTACGAGCTCAACCGGGTCCGCCTGTACTCGATCGGACCGGCCGGCGCCCGCTACGCCGACACGGTGCTCGACCTGCGCGGCGTCGGTGAGCCGGTGGCCGAGCCGAGGCCGCAGCAGATCGGCCTGTTCGGCGAGGAGCCGGAGGGCCCGCAGCGCCGCCCCGCCCCGGCCGGCGTGCTGTTCCTGGAGAACGGCGGCGGCAAGTCCGTCCTGCTCAAGCTGATCTTCTCCGTCATGCTCCCGGGCCACCGGAACACCCTGGGCGGCGCCAGCTCCGGCGTGCTGCGCAAGTTCCTGCTCGCCGACGACTGCGGTCACGTCGCCCTGGAGTGGCAGCACACCGTCACCGGCGAGCTGATCGTGGTCGGCAAGGTCAGCGAGTGGAGGGGCCGTCAGGTCTCCTCCGACCCGCGCAAGTTCGCCGAGTCCTGGTACTCCTTCCGCCCCGGCCTCGGCCTGACGCTGGACTCGCTCCCGGTCTCCGAGCGGGTCAGCCTCGCGGGCGACCAGAAGGCCCGCGGCCGCCGCCGCACCATGAAGGGCTTCCGGGACGCGATGACAGAGGCCGGCAAGGCCGCCCCGCACCTGGACCTGGTCTTCGAGGACATCCACGACCGGTGGAACGAGCACCTCGGCGAGCTCGGCCTCGACCCCGAGCTGTTCCGCTACCAGCGCGAGATGAACGCGGACGAGGGCGAGGCGGCCGGCCTCTTCGCGGTCAAGCACGACTCCGACTTCACCGACCTGCTGCTGCGCGCCGTCACCGACACCCGGGACACCGACGGCCTGGCCGACCTGGTCCACGGCTTCGCCGCCAAGCTGGGCCGCCGCTCCGAGCTGACCGCCGAGCGGGAGTTCACCGCCGGCTCGCTCGACCTGCTCCAGCGGATCGTCGACTCCACCGCCGCCCGCGAGTCGGTCCGCGAGCTGCACCGCACCGCCGAGCGCCGCTCCCGCCGCCTCGCCCAAGCCCTCACCGTCCGGGCCGCCGCCGAGCGGGACCGCGCCCAGGACCTGGCCGTCGAGGTGGCCGCCGCCGCGGGCGCGGTGACCGCCGCCGAGAGCGACCGCACCCGGCACTCGCTGATCACCGCCGAGCTGACGCACCGCCACGCCACCCTCGGCCTGGCCGCCGCCACCACCGAGGCCGCCGCGCTGCGCCGCGAGCTGACCGAGGCCCGCACCCTGTACTCCGCCTGGCAGGCCGCCGAGGCGGTGCTGCGCCACCGCGCCGCCGCCGACCGGGTCGCCAGGGTCGCGGTCGCCATCCGGGAGGCCGAGCTGGACGCGGCCCCCGCGCTGGCCGCCCGCGCCAAGGCCGCCGGGGCGCTGGCCCGGGCGCTGGAGAGCGCGGCTGGGGCCGCCGAGCTGAGGGCCGATCAGGAGGAGGCCCGGGCCGAGGAGTTGCAGGCCGACGGCGGCCGGGCGCAGGCCGAGGCCACCGCCGCCGCGACCGCCGCGCAGAAGGCCCGCTCCGAGTCGGGCCACCTGGAGCAGCGCCTGGCCGAGGTCGAGCAGGAGACCCAGGCCGCCGTGGAGGCCGGCTGGATCGACGCCGGGACGGAGGAGCCCGACCCGGCCCGGGCCGCGCTGCACGCCGCGGACGCCGAGAAGGAGGCCACCGCCGCCCTCGACCAGGCCCGCGCCGCCGCCGAGAGCTCCGCCGCCCGGGCCCGGGAGACCGGTGCGCTGGAGGCCAAGGCCGAGCTGGCCGCCGCCCGCGCCAGCGACGCGTACCAGAACGCCCACCGCGCGCTCTCCGCCGAGCAGCGCACCGCCGCCCTGCTGGCGGCCGAGCCCCGGCTGGCCGAGCTGCTCGGCCTCCAGCCCTACCAGGGCGAGGAGACCGAGGGCCACCTGACGCCCGCTCTGCTGGACGCCAACGCCGAGGAGCTGCAGGAGCGGCTCGACACCGCGGTGAGCACCGCCGAGCGCACCCTCTTCGACCTGCGCACCGCCGCCGCCGACGACTCGCGGATCCTGGCCGCGCTCGGCGACGGCGGCCTGCTGCCGCCCGGCCCGGACGTGCTGGCCACCGTCGAGTTCCTCGGCGAGCAGGGCATCCCGGCCCTCCCCGGCTGGCGCTACCTGGCCCAGTCGGTGGACCCGGCCGACCACGAGGCGATCCTGGCCGCCCGCCCCGAGCTGGTGGACGGCGTCGTGGTGACGGACCCCCAGTCCCTGGACCGGGCCCGCGAGGCGCTGCAGACCGCGGCCCTGCTGCCCCGCTCCACGGTGGCGGTCGGCACCGCCGCCGCGCTGATCGCCCCGCTGGCCGACGAGCCGCCGTTCTTCCTGGTGCCGCCGAACCCGGCCATGCACAACGAGGGCGCGGCCGACGACGAGCGCCGCGAGCTGCGGGCCCGGGCCACCGCCCGTGAGGAGCACATCCGCGAGCTGGCCGCCCGGCTCGGCGGGGACCGCGCGCTCGGCGGCCGGCTGGCCTCCTGGCTCCAGCAGTGCCCGCCCGGCACCCTGGCCGAGCTGACCGAGGCCACCCTGGCCGCCGCCGCCCAGGCCGAGACCGCCTCCGCCGAGCTGGCCACCCTGCGGGCCGAGCACGACGAGGCCGAGACCGACCAGCTGGCCGCGGCCTCCGCGTACGAGGAGCGCCGGGAGGCCGCCCAGCGCACCCGCCGCCGCGCCGACGCGCTGGCCGGCCTGGCCTTCCGGCTGCGCGAGCGGGCGAACTGGGCCCGCCGCCGCCGCGAGCTGGCCGAGGACGCCGCCGAGTGCGACCGCCGCCAGGCGGTCTGCGCCGAGCGCGCCCGCACCTGCGACGAGGACCGCCGGGCCGCCCAGCGGGCCGCCGACGACGCCCGCCGCACCGTCCGCACCCTGCGGGCCGAGCGGGCCGAGCTCTCGGTGGTCGAGGAGACCGAGCAGATCACCGAGGTGGCCGCCTCGCTGCCCGCGCTGCGCGAGGCCTACCGGGCCGCCGCCCAGCTGTACGAGAAGGTCGGCGTCGGCGCCGACCTGCGGGCCGAGCAGGCCCGGGCCGAGGGCGACGAGACCGCCGCCGCGGCCGAGCTGGACCGCCTGACCAACAAGGTCCGCACCCGGGCCGAGGAGCTGCTGGCCAGCCCGGACGGCGCCGACGGCCCGGCCCGGCAGGCCGCCGCCGCCCGGGCCGAGGGCCTGGTCGCCACCATCGAGGCCCGCTCCGCCACCGCCTCCGAGCAGCTCGGCCGGCTGCGCGGCGAGGCCGAGCGCTCCGCCCCCGCCACCGGCGAGGCGCACACCGAGCTGCCCGAGGACCTCGTCCCCACCGACCCCGAGCACGCCCAGGCGCTGCTGCGCACCGCCACCTCCCGCCTCGCCGAGCGGCGCGAGACGGTGGACACCGCCCGCACCGCGCTGGCCGACCTCCAGCGCACCCTGGACGCGGCCCAGTCGGCGGCCGCCGACTTCGACGAGGCGTCAGGACAGCTGCGCGACGGCCTCCGTGACCACCACGGCGAGGAGGAGGCCCCGGCCGTCGAGCCCTACCTCGGCTCGCTGGCCGAGGCCCGCACCGCCGCCGCCGAGTCCCGCCGGGCCCTGCGCTCCGCCTCGGCCGAGCTGACGGCGGGTGAGCTCGCCGTCCGGGACGCCTCGGACGCCCTGGTCCGGCACGCCAACGCGGCCCGCTACGAGGCCGTCCGCACCCCCGCCCGCCAGCAGATCCGCGAGCTGCCCGCCGCCGCCCTGCCCGAGCACGCCGCCGCCTGGGCCGCCGCCTTCGCCCCGCGCCTGCGGGTGCTCACCGACGAGCTGGCCCAGCTGGAACGCAACCGCGGCTCGATCGTCGACCGCCTGCGCGGCCTGGTGGAGTCCTCGCTGACCACGCTGCGCGCGGCCCAGCGGCTCTCCCGGCTGCCCGAGGGCCTTGGGGAGTGGTCCGGGCAGGAGTTCCTGCGCATCCGCTTCGAGGACCCGGACCACGCGACCCTGGTGGAGCGCCTCGGCGAGGTGATCGACGAGGCCACCCGGGCCGCCGTGAAGAAGAACAGCGACCTGCGGCGGGACGGCATGTCCCTGCTGCTGCGCGGTGTGGCGGCGGCGATCGGCCCCAAGGGCGTCTCGGTGGAGATCCTCAAGCCCGACGCGGTGCTGCGCGCCGAGCGGGTGAGCGTGGGTCAGATGTCCGACGTGTTCTCCGGCGGCCAGCTGCTCACCGCCGCCATCGCGCTCTACTGCACGATGGCCGCGCTGCGGGCCAACGACCGGGGCCAGTCCCAACTGCGGCACGCCGGCACGCTCTTCCTGGACAACCCGATCGGCCGGGCCAACGCCACCTACCTGCTGGAGCTCCAGCGCGCGGTGGCGGACGCCCTCGGCGTCCAGCTGATCTACACCACCGGCCTCTTCGACACCACCGCGCTGGCCGAGTTCCCGCTGGTCATCCGGCTGCGCAACGACGCCGACCTGCGGGCCGGGCTGAAGTACATCTCGGTGGAGGAGCACCTGCGCCCGGGTCTGCCGGCCCCGCAGGCACCCGACGCCCCGGTGATCCACGGCGAGATCACCGCGACCCGGATGTTCAAGCGCCCGACCGAGTGATCCGGCACGGGGCCGGGCGGAGCGAGCGGCGGAGCACCCCGCCCGGGCCCCGGGGTGTCATGCTGGTGGCGTGTTCGAGGACGAACTGCGTGAGCAGCTGACCCTGGCCCGCCTCGCCCTGGCCCGGGCCCGCGAGGAGGGCGACGACGACGGGGTGGACGCCTACCGCGGCCGCATCCGGGGCCTGCTGCGGATCGCCGCCCACCACGGCGTCGACCTCCCGCACGAGCCGGAGGAAGAGGCCTACTGACGGGTACGCCGTTGGGTTAGGATCACCCGGCTCGCAAGCGCGATCGTCGGGGGGACGGGATGACGGACGGTACGGGGGTGCCCGCCAAGGGCACCGGGGCCGGTGGCAAGAGCGTGGTCGGCCAGGTCGCGGCGGCGGTGCTGCTGACGCTTCCGCTGCTGCTCGGGGTCTGGCTGGTGCAGGACAAGGAGGCGTCCGCACCCAAGGCGCCGGAGTGCCCCGGGGCGCGCGCCCACGACGGCCCCGAGGTCCCCGCGCTCTGCGCGGCGCTGATCCGGCCGGGCCTTCCCGCACTGCTCGGCGTGCCGGACGAGCAGCTCGCGGTGGCGGAGAGCGGCACCTCGACGGTGGACGGCGTCGCGATCGAGAACAACGCGGCCGAGGCCAGGGTGGGGCAGTACCGGGTCAGGGTGGCCGACCACCGCGAGGCGTCCCCGTCGGAGGCCGCGTTCCTCGGCTCCTCGGTGACCGAGGGCGCCCTGCTGGGCCACCGCGCGGTCGCCTTCACCGAGCGCACCATCGGCATCGAGATCAACCTGTTCGGCGGCGGCGGGAAGTCCGCCCCGGGTGGTGTGGCCCAGAACCTGGCGGTGGCCAAGGGCCCGTCCCGGGGCGGTGGCAGCTACCAGCTGACGGTCTGGCGCAACGACGCGCTGCCGGTGGACGAGGGCGTGGTCCGCCGGATCGCCACCGAGCTGCTGCCCACGCTGCCCGGCTGGGTGGCGGACACCGCCGCGCCGCCGAAGGCCTGACGGCGGGTCAGTCCTCCGCCGCCGCAGCCGTGTCGGGCGCCTCCCGCTCGGTGCGGTGGGCGGCCAGGACGCTGGTGAGCAGGCCGGGGAAGAGCTCCTCCAGGTCCTCGGTGCGCAGGCAGCTCATCCGCGAGGTGCCGCGGCGGTGCTGGCGGATCACGCCGGCCTCGCGGAGCACCTTGAAGTGGTGCGTGCTGGTGGACTTGGTCACCGGCAGGGCGAAGGCCTGGCAGGCCATCTCGTGGGAGCCGTCCGCGAGTTCGACCGCGATCCGCAGGCGGACCGGGTCGGCGAGGGCGTGCAGGACGGCGGCGAGCTTGATCTCCGCCAGGGTGGGTTCGGGGAGTCGGGTCTCGGTCACGCGTTCATAGTACGAGAAGTGTCGTAGTTTGACAGCTGCCGTAGTACGAGGGATACCGTAATAGCGAGCACCATCCCGTCGAAGGAGCCACCGTGAGTGCCCTGTTCGAGCCCCTCGTCCTGCGTGAGCTGACCGTCCCCAACCGGGTCTGGATGGCCGCGATGTGCATGTACTCGGCCGCAGCGGACGGCCCCGAGGTCGGTGCCGCCACCGACTTCCACCTGGCCCACTACGCCGCCCGCGCGGCCGGAGGCGCCGGTCTGGTGATCACCGAGGCCACCGCGGTCCGCCCCGAGGGCCGGATCTCGCCGTGGGACCTCGGGCTCTGGACGGACCGGCAGCAGGAGCAGGCCGCCCGGGTCGCCGCGCTGATCACCTCGCTCGGCGCCGTCCCCGCCGTCCAGCTGGCGCACGCCGGGCGCAAGGCCGGCACCGACCGGCCGTGGCTGGGCGGCAAGCCGCTGCCCGCGGGCTCGGTCGGCGGGCAGCCGGTCGGCCCCTCCGCGGTGGGCTTCTCGGACGAGCACGTGCAGCCGCACGAGCTGACGGTCGAGGAGATCGGCGACGTGGTGGCGGCCTTCGCGGACTCCGCACGCCGAGCGCTGGCCGCGGGGTTCAAGACCGTGGAGATCCACGGCGCCCACGGCTACCTGATCCACTCCTTCCTCTCCCCGCACTCCAACCGCCGGACCGACGGCTACGGCGGCGACTTCGCCGGCCGCGCCCGGCTGGCCCTGGAGGTCACCGACGCGGTCCGGGCGGTCTGGCCCGCCGAGCTCCCGCTGCTGTTCCGGGTCTCGGCCACCGACTGGCTGGAGCCGGAGGTCCCGGGCTGGACCTCGGAGGAGACCGTCCGGCTGGCCAAGGAGCTCCAGGCGCGCGGCGTCGACCTGGTCGACGTCTCCACCGGCGGCAACGTGGCCGACGCCCACATCCCGGCGGCCCCCGGCTTCCAGGTCCGCTTCGCCACCGAGATCCGCAACGGCGCGGGCCTGCCCACCGGCGCGGTCGGCCTGATCACCGAGCCCGAGCAGGCCGAGCGCATCCTGACCGAGGGCGAGGCCGACGTGGTCCTGCTCGGCCGGGCCCTGCTCGCCGACCCGTACTGGCCGCAGCGCGCCGCCCGCGAGCTGGGCGCCGAGACCCGTTACCCCGTCCAGCACGCCTACACCGTGCGCAAGCGCTGACGGACCCTCACCTCGCGGCGGCGTCCGGCCCTCGGGCCGGGCGCCGCCGCTGCCTGCTGCCCGCCATCGGCGAGTTGGCGTGCGGGCCGCGCATCCGCTGGGCCGCGATCTGACGGGAGATCACGATCTCCAGCAGGCTCCACGCGGTGCCGAACACCCCGACGGCCATCGCCACCAGGGCGGGGGTCAGCAGCCAGGTGCGGGCGTACGAGGCGAGCGTGGCGACGATCAGGCCGACCAGGGTGAACGAGAAGGACATCCACGCCCGCACGGCGGCGGCCCGCACCTCGTCCGGCAGACGGCGACGACGCGCAGTTGGCATTCCGGGTACCTCCGAAGGATCAGCGGACTCCCCCGTCCGCTCCCACAGCCTGCCCAGCCCGGCCGGTGCCATTCCACCGGTTCCGTCCGGAGGCGTCCGCATTCCGCTTCGCGACCGGCATATGCCCGTTTCCCCGGTGGGGCGGAAAGGCCGCGCGCGACCGTTGACGTGGTCCTGGCGAGCGCAGTAGCTTCGGGGCACTCCGAAAGGCCGGAGCGATTCCAGTAAAACGGGGGAACCACCATGGAATCAGAGGTCACGTCCCGGACGTCCGGATGGATTCTCGAACCGTTCGCCGATCTTTCGGCCGCCTTCGTGTTCTTCGAGTCCCCGGTCCGGGTGGCGGTGCTCGACCGCCTGAGCTGGTACGTGCTGGAGCTGTGCGACGGCCGGCCGGCCGCCGGGATCGCCGAGCGGGTGCGGGCCCTCGGCCTGCCCGGCGGCGCCGAGCGGGCCGGGCGGATCGTCGCCGAGCGGCTGAGCACCCTGCGGGCGAGCGGACTGCTGGCATGAGCCCCGCCGGGGCAAGGATCCCGGCCTTCCGGGCCGAGGGGCGGACGCTGCACGCCAGGGTGGAGGAGCACCTCTCCACCGGGGCGCTCGGCGACGGCGCCGCCGTCGCCGGCACCGCCGCCGCCTACTACCGGGGAGCCGCCCGGGTCTGCGCCGGGGCCACCGGCACCGACCCGGCGGCGGTGGCCCCGACGGAGCGTCCGTGGGCCGAGAGCCTGCGCCGGGCGGCCGTCGACGAGGCCCTGCGGGAATGCAGCGCCGGGCGCACCGAGAACGGGCGGGAAGCGCTCGCCCGGTACGTCGCGCTGAAATCCAGAATGTCGTCGGATCCGGAGCTGGAAACCGATTCGGAGACGAAGGGGGAAAACGCTCCGGAATTCCCCGGAACCGGCCCCGGGCACTGGATCACCGGGCATTTCCTCGCACTCTTCTCCGCCACCACGACCGTCGGCGGGGCCCCGGTCGAGGCGCGCCCCGCCGCCGTCACCCCGCAGGCCGAGGGCGCCCGGGCCCGGGCCGTGGCGCTGGCCCGCCGCGGCCTGCCCCGGCTGGCCGGGGACGTGCTGTCCGCCGCCCGGCTGGTGGTGCCCTACCGGGGCGAGCAGCCGTACAGCGGGTACACCAACGCCGCGCCGCTGGTGGTCTTCGTCGCCGAGCAGACTTTCCGTCAGGACCGGCTGGCCGCCGAGCTCCTGGTGCACGAGTGCCTGCACCAGAAGCTGAACGACATCAGCCTGGCCCGTTCGCTGTTCCGCCCCGACTACCACGACGAGCGGTCCGCCACGGTGGGCGTGCCCTGGTCCTTCGGCTCCGGCCGCACCCGGCACTTCAGCGCCGACCGGACCTTCGCCGCCTTCCACGTCTACACCCACCAGGCCCTGCTGTACCTGGGGCTGGCCGTCACCGAGCCCGACGAGGAGCGGGTCGAGGGCGCGCTGGCCGAGACGGTGACGGCCTGGGCCCGCGCCGCCCACTTCGCCCGCGCGCTCGACGGCGGCCCGGTCACGGCCGAGCTCGGCCCGGACGGCCACCGTCTGGCGCACTGGCTGACCGCCGCGGTGGAGGCCCTCGGGGAGCTCCGGCTCCCGGACGGCTCCGCCCTGCACGCCCACGCGGGAGCCCTCGCGGGCGCCCACGACGCCGCCTGAACCGCGGCGCCCCACCGACCGCGGCGTCCCACGTCCCGTCTCCCCGAGCCGCGGGGGAGCAGTGCGTCCTTGGAGAGGAGGTAGTGGCATGAGTGACATCGCCGCGCTCGAGTCGGCCCTGTCGGAGGTCTTCGCGGAGTTCGACGTCGAGGTCGAGGAGGGCACCACCGGTGCCGACGTGATGCAGACGGACATCCGGGTGATCCGCACGGACCTGTCGGTCCTCGCGGGCTCCCGCCCGTCCGGCAACTGATGACGCGTGGGCCCGGCCGCGGCGCCGCCGCCGGGCCCACGCCCGACCCACCCCCTGGAGAGCCGTCGATGCCCGCCACCAACGCCGAGCCGCTGATCGGTGCCCCCGGCGAGGGCCTGCTGGCCCGGCTGGCCGGGCTGCCCTCGCCCGCGCTGCTCTACGACCTGGACAACCTGCGCCGTTCGGTCGAGCTGCTGCGCGCGGACGTCGAGGGGGTCGGCCCCGCCGAGCTCAACCTGGCGCTGAAGGCCTGTCACACCCCGCGCGTGCTCTCCTTCCTGGCCTCGCTGGGCCTGGGCGCCGACGTCGCCTCGGTCGGCGAGCTCACCCTGGCCGTGCTGGCGGGCTTCCGCCGGATCACCGCCACCGGCCCGTCCTTCCGGGCGGACGACCTGCCGCTGCTGGCGGAGCACGGCGTGGTGCCGGACGCGAGCTCGGTCGAGCAGCTCGACGAGTTCTGCACCGCCCGCCCCGGCGGCCCGGTCGGCCTGCGGCTGCGGGTCCCGCTGCCGGAGGCGATCGAGGACGGCTCCACCACCTTCGGCGCCGGCAGCCGCTTCGGCGTGTACGCCACCGACCCGAGGATCGGCGCGGTGCTGGAGCGCACCGGCTGCCGCCTCACCCGGCTGCACACCCACACCGGCCAGATGACGCCCCGTCACCTGCGCTACAAGCTCCGCTACCTGCTGGCGGTGGCCGCCTCGTACCCCGACGTCGAGGAGATCGACCTCGGCGGCGGCTTCTTCAGCCTCTACACCGACCGCCTGCGCACCCTGCGCACCTGGCAGCAGGTGGCCGAGGACCTGGCCGACTTCACCCGGCGCACCGGCCGCACCGTGCGCCTGCAGTTCGAGCCCGGGGGCGCCGTGCTCGCCCCGCACGGCTACCTGGTCACCACCGTCCGCTCGGCGGAGCGCGACCACCCGCACTTCAAGGCCGACGTGCTCACCGTGGACTGCTCCGCCTGGAACTTCGCGCCCTGGCACCGGCCCCAGCTCATCCCGCTGACCGGCCCGCGCGAGGACGAGGAGCTGCGCCCCACCCTGCTGGCCGGGGACACCCTCTACGAGAACGACTTCTTCGGCACCGACGTGCTCGGCCGTCGCAGCCCCGCCCCGCTGCCCGCCCTGCGGGCGGGGGACCGGGTGGTGCTGACCGCCTCCGGCGCGTACACCCGGACCAACTCCCGGCGGTTCAACCTGCTGCCGCTGCCCGCCGAGTACGCGCTCGCCGACGGGAAGGTCGAGGAGCTCGGATGAGCGGTGCGCTGGAGCTGGAGCGCGAGCTGCTGGCCGGGATGGCCGCGCTGGCCGCCGGGCAGGGCGCCGAGGACGCCACCGTCTGGGCCGCGCTGGAGCGGGAGCTGCGGCAGGAGACCGGTGAGGGCCCGGAGGCCGAGTGGCGGCTGGAGCTGGCGTCCCGTCAGGTCCGCACCCTGCTGCTGCGCCGGGGCCACCGGATGGACGAGCGCTTCCAGCGCTCGCCCGACCTCGCCCAGGAGCGCACCCTGCCCGGCGGCGCCCCGCTGCGGCACGGCTACGAGCGCAGCCTGCCCGCTGAGGCGGTGGAGCGCGCGCTGGC
Organism: Kitasatospora sp. NPDC004289; assembly: GCF_053602875.1. Lineage (NCBI taxonomy): Bacteria > Bacillati > Actinomycetota > Actinomycetes > Kitasatosporales > Streptomycetaceae > Kitasatospora > Kitasatospora sp. NPDC004289. The sequence goes on from NZ_JBSGEL010000076.1 coordinate 34,244, forward strand.
CGGCCGCAGCAGCGGCCCGCCCGAGGGCTGGGAGCGCACCGTGCTGGCCTTCGGCAGCGGGATGGCCGCCCTCTCCCACCTGGTGCAGTCGCTCGCCCACCTGCTGGCCCCCACCGAACGCCGCCCGCTGCGGCTGGACTTCTGGGGCGACTACTTCGAGACCGACCTGCTGCTGGAGTACCTCTCCGGCACCACCCTGCGCCCGCGCAGGCTGGCCCCCGGCCGGTTGGCCGGGGCCTTCGAAGGGCCGGAGGCGCCGGACGTGCTGCTGCTCGAACCGGTCCGCTACAACTGGGCGCTGGACGTGCTGGACGTCAACGCCCTGGTGAACGGCTGGCGGCGCGGCCCGCACCGCCCGCCGGTGGTGGTGCTGGACACCACCCTGGTCTCCCCGGCCTGGCCCCGGGCCGCCGTGCTCAAGGCGCTGGCCTCGCCCGCCGGCGCCCCGCTGGTGATCGAGGTGCGCTCGGGCCTCAAGCTCGACCAGCAGGGCCTGGAGGTGGCCAACCTCGGGGTGCTGGAGATCCACCAGCACCGCTCGCACACCGGGGAGCTGACGGCCCGCCGGCTGGCCGGGACGCTGCGGCTGGTCCGTGCCACCACGGGCCAGGGCCTGGCCGCCCCGGCGGTGGCCGCCCTGGACGCGCCCTTCCTGCTGGACGAGACCTGGACCCGACGGCACGCCGGGCAGGTGTACCGGAACAACGCCCGCCTGGCCGAGCGGCTGGCCTCCTCGCCCCGCCCGCTGTTCCGCACCGTCGCCCACCCGGCGCTCGGCTCCTCCGCCTGGCGCGGCCAGAGCCCGTTCGTGGTGGTGGAGCTGCGCGAGGACGCGCTCGCCGACCACGGCCTGCTGCTGGCCGTGATCCGGCACGAGGTCGCCCGGCGCGGCCTGGCCGCCGTCTACGGCAACAGCTTCGGCTTCCGCACCACCCGCTTCGAGACCGTCGTGCCCCGCACGGCCACCGGCCAGGGGCTGTTCAAGCTCGCGGCCGGCTCCCGGGGCGGCCCCTCGCTCGACCTGTTCTGCGACCTGCTGCTCGACATCGGAGACCACCAGTCCATGAAGGACCTGCGCGCGACCTACGACCTGGCACCGGTGGGGCTGACGTGAGCGACACCCAGACCTCGACGCCGCTGCGGGAGTTGACCGCCCGGATCACCCGGGACGAGCGGCGACCGCTGTCCGCCTTCACCGCGCTGGCGCTGGCCGGCGCGGCGGCCGAGGCCGCGCTGCCCTGGCTGGTCGG
>NZ_JBSGEL010000077.1:0-34616 GCF_053602875.1 Kitasatospora sp. NPDC004289
ACCGGCCCCCAACGCCGGTCAGACGAGCGGGCGGTACATCACCAGCAGGTCCACATAACCGAGCTCGGCGTGCCGGAAGCCCTCCGGGACGGTGCAAGTCGGTGGAACCGGCGGCCGTCTGCCGGATCGAGACGTTGCCGGACGGTTCGGTGCTGAGGATCCATCAGGGGCTGGAGTACCCGGACGGCCGGGAGGACACCAAGTTCTGGAGCGCGCTGCTGGCGGGCAAGGACGGCCGGGTGGTCGAGATCGACGAATGGAACGCCCCCGAGTCCAAGGGCGCCCCGGTCAGCCGGCCCACGCCGCCGCTGTCGGTGGCCCAACTGACCGCCGCCCTGCAGTCCCGGGCCTGGGATCCGGTGGTGGCCGACCTGCCGACGGCGGGCGAACGGCGCAGCGCGGCGAGCGCGAGCCCCGGCCAGACCGTGCTGCCGTCCGCGTGGGCCGCCGCCGTCGCCGGCTCCCTCATGCCGCCCGGCCTCATCGGCGTCCCCGCCGGCCAGGGCACGGACGGCCGGGCCAGGCTCACGGTCAAGGGCAGCGAGAACAGCGGCCTGCTGGACGTCCTGGTCGAGGACCACCGGGCCGACCTCCCCGGCTACGGCGACCGGTACCGGGCCGCAGAGGTCCGCGACGGCCACCGGGTGCTGGTGTCCAGCGGCAGCGGTTCCGCGCCGCGCTGGCGGGTGGACGTGCTGCGGCCCGATGGCCGACGCGTGCTGTTGGAGGCGTACGCCGGCAGCGGGCCCGAACTGCGCGAGGGACAGGCCCTGTTGGACGCCGAGCAGCTGATCACCATCGCCGTCGCGCCCGGCTGGGCAACTGGGTGACCCGTTGCCGGGCCGGACCCAATCCTCACCCGCCGTTGTCCTGGAAGGGTGCACACAGCGTGCACAGCGGAGCCACGATCGGGATCACCGCCGTCATCGCCGCGATGGTCGCTGACAGGTGGTCAGCCAGGTACGGATGAGCGGGCGCGGGCTGGTCCTGCCGGTTGGCGGTGATGTCCTGCGTAGCCGGTCAACACTGCCCGCTGCCGCACCACCCCGACGCGCTCTTTCCCGGCGGGCGTCGGGCGTGCACGATGGGCGTCGAGGCCCGCCGGGTCGGCCGGGCGGCCACGACGAGGGAGGGACGCGGGCATGGGAGACCACGAGAAGCCGGCGCCGGATCCGGGCCAGGGCACTCCGCCTCCCGGCAACGCGGACGGCCAGGTACCGCCTCCGCCACCCGGCGACGGCAAGCACAAGAAGTAGTGGAGCGGCAGGGGACGGGCGAGGTGGCCGAGGCCGGCGACACCACTGGTCAGGGCGGGATCGCGTCATGGCGGGCGCGGCTGGACGAGCGGATGGCGAGCGCGGGCACGTGGCCCGAGCGCTCGCCCTGGATCCGTGAAGCCGTCACCGCGTGGCCGCGCGACAGGTTCGCCCCCTCGCGGTTGTGGGAGTGGGACGGCCACGCCTGGGAGCCCGTCGACCGGGACAGGGGCCCTGACCGTTGGGCCGGGTTGCTCTACGCCGACCAGCACGCCCCGGCCGTCACCCAGATCACCGCGAACCTGCCCACCTCCAGCCTCTCCGCGCCGGCCCTCGTCGTCGACATGCTCGACTCCCTGCAACCCGAGCCCGGGAACCAGGTACTGGAGCTCGGCACCGGCATGTCCGCCTGGAACGCCGCGCTCCTCACCTGGCGCACCGGTCCCAAGACCGTGACCACCGTCGAGGCCGACCCCCGGCTCTCGGCCGCCGCCGCGGTCCGTCTGGAGCACCTGGGCCTCCACGTCACGGCCGTGACAGGCGACGGCAACGCGGGATGCGAGGCCGGCGCCCCCTACGACCGGGTGGTGGCCACCTACGCCGTCGAGCGCGTGCCGTGGGCGTGGATCGCCCAGTGCCGGCCCGGCGGCCGACTTGTCGTGCCGTGGGGTCGGCTCGGGCACGTCGCCCTCATCGTCGCCGAGGACCACACCCACGCCCAGGGCTGGTTCCAGGGCCTGGCCCAGTTCATGCCCGACCGCACCGTCCCCAGTCACCCGCACCGCACCTACGCCGAGGTCCGTGGCCACCAGGAGCCGGACGGCGAACGCCCGCTCCGTCGTGATCTGACCCCGCTCGGCGCGGACTGGGGGCTGCGCTTCCACCTGCGGGTCGCGCTGCCCGAGGTCGAGCTGACCACCGCGGCCGACGGGGACGGCACGTCGGCGTGGATCCACGACGGCCGGTCGTGGGCGAGCCTGTCCACCACGGCCCACGGGGTCTTCGCCCATCAGGGCGGGCCGCGCCGCCTGGCCGACGAACTCGAATCCGCATGGGACCAGTGGTCCGTGCTGGGCAGCCCGAGCGTGTACGACTACGGCATGACCGTCACCGCGGACGGACAGTGGGTGTGGGCGCTGGACGCAGATACCGGCCCGAGATGGCGCACGACGCCCTGAGCAGACGGCCGGGGCCTGGCGGGCCGCTCAGGTGAGCCGGGGTCGCCCCCACCTGGCTGCTTCGATTACTTGTGCGGTGTTGCCGGCCCACCGGAAGCGGTCCTCGTCCTCGTCCCGTTCGAGGATGCCCGCCGCAGTGAGCTGGAGCGGCGACTCGTGGAGGGCGTCTCCCACCGGGTTCGCGGTCCAGAACGCCCACTTCATCGACGAGAAGTCCTGGTCCGACCCACCGCGTTCACCGCGCGACTGTTCTCCCCGCTGCTGTCCCTGGCCGGGTGTGACGGCTCGTCACGTGCCGGCCCGGTTCGGGTGCACCTCGTCGGCCGGCTCTACTGGTGACCCCCGCCGCGAGGTCCGCGCCGACCGCGGCTCCTGCGGCTGTCCCCACAGCACCCCGTGCGCTCACGATCACGCCTGCTGTCCTGAATCACCCGTTGATCCACGCCACACGAGCAGTCGAGCTCAGCAACGTCAGCGAGCGGTCGAGTCCGCGCCGTCCGATCCTCAGCGCATCTTCCCGATCTCCAATGCCCGAGCCCGCTCTCCGGTGTTCTCGGGGCGGATCCGCTCGGCCAGGCAGTGCCGGTGGGCTATGACGGTGTGGCTTCCTGGACCGTCATTGCTCCGCGAGTCCAGGACAAGCGCGTTTCCGCCTGGGGCCACCGTGACCCGTTCACCGCAGAAGTCGCAGGCCCGGACCAGTGACTCCAGGTCGGCAGGGCGGATGCTGAGCCGCACTGACACCGGCGGATGCCAGCGGCGGACCTGCTCGATGACCGCATCGATCTGCGAACCGACGGGTGGAAAGAGCGCGAGCAGTTCGTCATGGCTGCTCGTGGTTCGGGAGAACTGCTCGATCATGTCGACAGAGGCCGAGAGACGGGCGTTCTCGTAGCCGACGATCTCAACGAGCACGCCCCATGGGTGATGGCTCAGGACGTTGGCCCGAACCCTCTGACCAGGCATCAGCGCCAGACTCTCCGTCTCGAATCTCTCCATGAACCGCTTCCTTGTCCTTACCCTGCCGGGCCGCACCTGGTGGTGCTCAGGCGGGTTCGACGGCGTCGGAGTCGATCTCCGCGCACAGGCCCCGCAACGCGTCATCGTATTGGTCGCGGTTGAACTGGAACGGACCGAACGTCGTGCAGCCGCGGCTCCTCCGGCAGGGCTGCTCGAAGGAATCCCAGTGGCAGACTGTCGCCATGGCGGAGGACGATCTTGAGACGATGCGGCGCGAGCTTGCCGAGGCCCGCGCCGAACGCGACGCACTGCAGCGGGAACTCGGCGACTTGAGGGCCAGGCTGTGCATCAAGCTCGGCATCGTCCGCCGAGAGGAGCCGGACGAGGCTCCCTCCACAGTTCTCAGCGTTGCGAGCGATGCGGAGATCGTCCAGGAGGTCCAACGGCTTCGAGATGATCTGGCGAGACTCGTGGACACGGAGCGGTCGGACGGCCTGCGATGGTCGGGAATCGATGACCTGATCACGGGTAACCGGAAGATCCATGCCGTCCAGACCATCCGAGCTCGGTTCGGGGCGAGTTTGCCCCTGGCCGTCGACCTGCTCAGCGAGCGGTACACCCAGCTTCGGCACCGGTACCCCGAACGCTTCAGCGAAAGCCCCGAAGCGTACTGGGACGGCTTCACGTCCTGACCAACTCGGCCGCCTGTGGCAACGAAGCCACCAAACACCGCTCGGTCGGTGACGGTCCTCACCGATGCACATCCGCCAGGGCGGGCGCGTGGCGTCCGGCGCGACGTCCGTCACCGAACTGGCGGGGCAACCGTCACCGAGCGGCGGCGCGGCTCTGTGCGATCTGGAACTCGACGGTGCGGCACAGACTCAGGGCGTCCTGCGGGTCGTCGGCCCGGAGGCTGAACCGCCGGATGAACAGTACCGAATCGAGGGTGACGCCCTCGCGGGCCAGCACGAACAGCAGGGCGAGCAGGGCGGCGCGGGCGTTGCCGTCGTCGAACGGGTGGAAGAAGCAGACATCGAGGTAGGCCCGGGCGGCCCTGGCGGCCGGGGACCGCCGGCTGTCGGCTGCCTGTGCGAGACAGGTGTCGAGGTGGGAACGGGTGTCGGGGCCGATCCCGTAGCGCTCCTCACCGCCCTTGGCGAAGGCCGGGTGCGTACGCAGGTTCGGCGGCTCGGGTGTGCCCAGCACGTGCTGCTGCCAGCCGCGCAGCAGTTCGAAGTCGAGCACGGCACCACGTCCCGCGTCGGCCCGCACCAGATCCAGCGCAGTGAGGAGGCCGGTGGCGCGGGCGGGGTCCACCGCCGCGTCGAAGGAGCGGAACTCCTCCGCGGCGCCGTCGCGGGCGGGGACCACCTTCCCGGTGTCCGCGCCGTCCTCACGGGCGGGCCACGGCACGCGCTCGCGCACCGCGATCCAGCGCTCCAGGTGGTCCGGGAGCGGCCCGGCCTCCGGCGGCCACTGGGTGTCCTGCGGCCGCAGTGGGCCGACCATCCGTTCGGCGATGTCCTCCGCCAGGACGGAGTCCGGTGCGGTCCAGCTCTTGAACCGGCCGCCGACCGCCTGCTTCACGAGCCGCTCAGCCAGCTCGGGGCCAACCCCCCAGTACGTGAGGAACCACTCCAGGACCTGGTTGCAGTGCCCGTACCAGCCGCTGTCTGCGCCCGTCTGGTCGGCCACCTGCAGGATGAGGTTGCGAGCGGCCCGCTCCCACAGGATCCTGTCCGCGTCCAGGCGCTCGGTGTCCAGGGGGTAGGCCTCGAAAAGGTCCGCGAGGCGTTCGAGCCAGTCACGCCACTCGCACAGCGCCGCGACGACCTGGTCGACGGTCTGCTCAGGAGTGCTGATCGAGTGGGAAGCGCAGCACCAGTTGCCGACGGGTCCGCCGGCGACGTCTCCTTCACCGTTCGACCAGCGCCATCCTGCCGCCCAGGGGCCGTATCGCTGGATCAGTACGTGTGTCATGGCATCGGACCACGGCTTGGCTACGTCCCAGTCCCAGTTGACCTCGGTCAGGTCGAGCGCGGGGTCGAGCCGGGAGGGCACCCGCTGGGCCGGGCCGAGCGAGCGGATCTCCCGCGCCGCCGAAGCGGAGTCGAAGGGGTGGCCGGCGGGGTCGACCTGATCCCAGGTCAGATCCTTGGGGTAGAGCACATTGAACACCGGGCAAGCGTGCACGTCGGCCGAAGGCGCGGGCAACGCAATTTCCGCGGGCCCCACGGCCGACGCCCCACCCCGCTCGGTGGAAGGCCGTTACGGCCCCGACGTGACTGCCCTGGTGTCAGGTCGTAGCGCTTTCCCGAGTGGAGGGAGAAGGACGCCGAAGCTGCTGTAGCCCTCGCAGACGAACCCCGGCTGCGGTGACGCATGTGTAGGCGGCCTGGACGCTTGGCGGTCGACCTGCGGGAGCGTCGGCAGCAAGGCCGCCAGAGTGTTTTCTGTGACGAAGGGCCAGAAGCTCTGCCTCAAAGGGCAGTTCCGCGTCGTGGAATGGACGCGGAGTTGTTCGTGTGGCTAGCGTTCGGGTGTTGCCAGGTTCGCGATCTTCGTTCTGAGGGGGAGGCCGTCAGTACGGAGGGGCTCCCGCCATGCTTGCGCACAGGCGGCCTCGGCAGCCGAGCAGTGCCCAGACCGAAAGGCCGACGATCGCTGCGATGGCGGTGGTGCTGCCCGAAAAGGCCGGGGGCCGGCCGGGAACGGTAACGTCACCCGCCGTCGAAGGCGGATTCCGTCGAAACCCATTGTCGGCCCGGTTGGATGCAGCGCCCGGCGTCGTGCCGGGCGTCCGGTGCGGTGACCGTTGCCAGGGCGACGCCTGCACGTCCGAGTTCGCGGTGCACGGTTCGGCGGACCGCTCGACGAGCCGGCCACAAGGGTCAATTCGCTCCGGGCACGGCCCGGTGCAGCGACTCCCATGAGAAAACACCTGAGAGGAACCATGAAGAGTTCGACGAGGAACACCATCACCGCAGGCGTGGGAACGCTGGCATTCGCGGCCGTGTTCGCGGCGGCGGCACTGCCGGCCTCCGCGGCCACGTACAAGGGCCGGGCTACCTCCTACTCGCCCGGGCTCAACGCGTGCGGGACGGTGGATTCCGCCGGGGACTTCATCGTGGCGGTCAGCCCCCAGATGTTCGACAACGGATCGGTGTGCTTCGCGACGGTCAGCATCACCTACAAGGGCCGCACCGCGACCGCGAAGGTGACCGATCGGGCGCCGGGTGCGGGCATCAACGACCTCGACATGTCCCCGGGGCTGTTCAAGTACTTCGCCGGCCAGAGCCAGAACGCGATCTCCGGCGTGAGTTGGCACTTCAAGGACTCCAAGCCCACGCCCGGCGGGACGTCGAAGGCGCCGACGCCGAAGCCCACCATGACGCCGAAGCCGCCGACGCCGAACCCGACCCGGACGACGAAGGCGCCGAACCCGAACCCCACCAGGACGACGAAGGCGCCGAACCCGACCAGGACGACGAAGGCACCCGCACCGAATCCGACCCGGACTCCTTGAGTCCCAACACGCAGGGACCGAGCGTCGGGTGCTGGGTCGCTCCCCGGAAGAGTTGGTGATCGAGCACGCCAGCCTGACTGGGAGGCGTGCGGCCTGGCAGTTCAGTTGCCGGCGGCCTGTTCTCCTGGCTGCCGACTGCCGATGCAGTGCGTGCCGTCTTGGTCCCGGACGGTTGAGCCCATCCGGGGCGGTGGTGGGGGTGGGCCCGAGGAGGTGCCGCTGGCGGCGGTGGCCATCGCCGAGGGCCGTGTCGAGGTCGAGTCGATCTGGCGCACCGACACCCCTGACGGCCGGCGGGCGGAGTACTGGAGCCGGTTCCGTCTGCGGTTGACCGTCACCCTGGCGCTGGCCTTGCTGGTGGGTCTGCCGCTGGTGGGCGTCCTGTACGAGGTCTTCGTGCGGGAGTGAGCGGCTGATCTCCATGCCTGGCCGTGCTGTGGCGGTGGTGGTCGGCGGCCTCGACGTCCAGCAGCTCCAGGAGTTCCGCCGCGCGGCGGCGGATCGAGCGCGACCTGCACGGCGGCGTACAGCAGCGCCTCGTCTGGCCAGGCTGGCCCTCGGCGACCCGCCGGAGGACGCCCGCAGGGTGATCGACGAGGCGCACCGCGAGGCGAAGGTGGCGATCACCGAGCTGAACACCCTGGTGCGCGGCCTGCATCCGGCCGTCCTCGAGGACCGCGGCCTCGGCACCGCATCGTCCGGGGCCGCCGCCCGCCTCCCGGATCCCGGTGCGCGTGACGGTGGACCTTCCCCGACGCCCCGCACTCGCGGTTGAGGCCGTCGCGTACTGCGTGCTCTCCGAAGCCCTGACGAACGTGGTCGAACACGCCCGGGTGACCAAGGCGGACGTGACCGTGGAGCGGATCGGCGAGGCACTGCTGGTCGTCGTCGCGGACGACGGCGCGGGCGGCGCGGACCTCGCGGCGGCCGGCGATGGCACCGGGCTCGCCAAACGCGTCGCGTCCGTCGACGGCACGTTCTCCTGCCGCAGCCCCGCCGGGGGCCCGACCGTCATCACCGTGGAGCTGCCGTGCGCGCCGTGATCGCCCAGGACTCCCTGGGCTGCGAGCCCGCCGAAGCCGCCGGCGGCACGGGCGGGCGCCGCTCCGCCGCGGAGGCGGACAAGAGCGGCGACGTCCGTCACATGCCGTCACCGGACGGCTCGTTCCTCGGTCCGGCCTCCGCCCCGATGTGGTTCCGACCGACTCGCGGGGACGCCTCCGCGACGGCGTGGCAGGCCTTTCGGGGCGGGCCGACCGTGCCGTAGGGGCCCGTACCGGGGCGGCCGGACGCTGTCGGCCCGGCCGGAATCCGTCGTCGAAGTCACCTTCGACGGCCTCCGGTGCAGTCGCCGCTACCCTGCGAGCGCAGTCCTTGCTGTCCCGTCAGGGCAGTCCTTGCTTCCCCCCCCGCGACGTCCCGCCATCTCGCCGCCGGCCCTGCGGTTCGCCGAGGTGGTGGACTCCCGGCCGGACAAGAGCACCGCCGGGGACGAAACACCCTCCTCCGTAGGGGAGTTGGCCACCACCGAAGGCCTGTGAGGCCGTCCGCACGGCTGGGTCCGTCAACCCGTCCGGCCAGGTATCACGGGTTGAAACGCCTTGCGCCGCAACGGGGTTCGCGCACGGTGGCCGATTCAGCCATTCCCGTTCCGGCCACCGTGGTCTGGACCAGTGGCGGCTAGGTTGGCCGTGACAAGGAGAGGCGGCCGCCGGCCAGCCGGTACCGCCCTGGCGAAAGGTGCCCGACATGCAGGTGAGCGTCGACCGGGACCGCTGTTGCACCTCCGGCATGTGCGTGACGAACGCCCCCGGGGTCTTCGAGCAGGACGACCGGGACGGTCTCGTGAGGCTCCGTCAGACCGTCCTGCTGCCCGAGCAGTTCGACGACGTCCGACTCGCCTCCGAGCTCTGCCCGGGCCGGGCGATCACCGTCACCGGGGGCGAGCCCGTGCGGACCGGGGCCTGACGGACCCCCGCCACCGACCCCGCAGGCCGCGCCGGGAACCTTCCCGGGCCCCAGCCCCACGAGAACACCCGCGACGTGAGGAGACCTCCGCTGTGACCAGCGCACCCACCACCCCCGTCCTCGCCCTGCCGGCCCCGCACTCCGGCGGCTGTCCGTTCGGCCCGCCGCCCGCGTACCCCGAGGCCGCCGCCACCGGGCCGGTGACCAGGGCCAAGCTGCCCGACGGCGACCTCTGCTGGTTGGTCACCGGCTTCGCCGAGGTCCGCACCGTGCTGTCCGACCGCCGGTTCAGCGCCGACATCCGCCACCCGACCTTCCCGCTGCTGATCGCGGGCGCTCGCGAGCTGATCACCGACAATCCGGACTTCCTGCGACTGGACGACCCCGAGCACGCCCGCCAGCGCCGCATGATCACCGGGGAGTTCCTGGTCAAGCGGGTGGAGGAGCACCGCCCGGAGATCCAGCGGATCGTGGACGGGGTGCTGGACCGGATGACCGAGGGCCGGACCACCGCCGACCTGGTCACCGACTTCGCGCTGCCGGTGCCCTCACTGGTGATCTGCCTGCTGCTCGGCGTGCCGTACGAGGACCACGAACGCTTCCAGGACCTGAGCCGCACGATGGTCAGCCGGGAGGCCACCGTGGAGCAGCTCCGCGTGGCCCAGGAGGAGGTCCGCGACTACCTTCGCGGCCTGACCGACCGCAAGCGCGAACACCCCGAGGACGACGCCCTCAGCCGGCTCGCCGCGCGCGACGACCTGACCCCGGACGACGTGGCCGGCATGGGCGTGCTGCTGCTGATCGCCGGGCACGACACGACCGCGAGCATGATCTCGCTGGCGACCGCGCTGCTGCTGGACCACCCCGAGCAGATCCCCGCCCTGGCCGATCCGGCCACCCTGCCGGGCGCGGTGGAGGAGCTGCTGCGGCTGCTGACCATCGTGCACACCGGCCTGCCCCGGGTGGCGCTGGAGGACGTGGAGCTGGGCGGCGTCACCATCCGGGCCGGGGAGGGCGTGATGGCACTGCTCTCCACCGCCAACCGGGACGAGGCGGTGTTCGGTGGCGACGGCCGTCGGGCGACGGACGAGCTGGACCTGGAGCGGGACGCCCGGCGGCAGCTGGCGTTCGGTTTCGGCGTGCACCAGTGCCTGGGCCAGCCGCTGGCCCGCGCCGAACTCCAGATCGCCCTGGAGACGCTGTTCCGCCGACTGCCGGGGCTGCGGTCGGCCGGCGAGCGCGAGTTCCGTACCGACTCGTTCATCTACGGCATGCGGTCGCTGCCCGTGACCTGGTGAGCGGGGCCTGACGGAGAACTCCGAGTGGAGCACCGGCCCGCCCGCCACGACGTTCCATCACGGCGGGCGGGCGGGCTTGCCGGTCGAGGCCGAGCGCGGCGAGCCACTCGGAGCAGGGCCTCGGTCAGCTCGGCCCACCCCGGTGCGGTCGAGCCCCGCTGAGACGGTCACCTGCCCCCCGACACGCGCTCGTGGTCGGTCCGCCGGCCGTACCGGACGGATGGTGGATGATCAGGGTGTGCTGGTGCAGACAGAGTTGATGCCGACCTCCGAGCCGGAGCGGATGATGGTCCGGTTTCACACATCCGTCGGCAGTGCCGTGGCGGTGTGGCGCGGCGACCCGTTCGAGGTGGCGGGCCGGCACTACATCGAGTGGACCGTCAGGGAGGAGATCCTCTGGGGTCTCAACACCCGACCGACCCCGCTCACCGAACCGGGCATCCGCGAGGACGCCGGCCACGTGGTCCTGCGCGGTCGGCTGGAGCTAGTCGAGGAACCCCTCGCGGTTCTCGATCTGGGCGACTCGCCGGTGTGGTTCGAGATCGGATCGCCACCACCGCCCGACGGAATCGACGGCACCTGGGTGGAGATCACCGTCGCAGCGGACAAGGTGGAGCTGTACCCCTACCGGCTCTGACCGGTCTCACCCACCCGGCAAGAGCGCCCCGGCCGGGGCGAGCCCGGGACACCACCGCCGAACCCACCAGGTCGTGCGGCGACGCGACGCCGTGTCTCCCAGGGCGGTGATGCGGGGGAGGAGCACGCCGGTACGGGCCGCCCTGCGGGCAGCGCCGGTACCCACTGCCGAGGAGGTGCGAGGCACCCCGGCGTGTGCGGGAACGTCCAGGTGGTGTTCGCGCGAGACGGGGTGACGGGTGTCGGGGCCGCTGCGGTCGGTCAGTCGGGGGTTCGGGCGAGGGTGCATTCGAAGCGGTAGGTGCCGCTCTGGACGGAGAAGGGCGACTGGACGCGTTTGGTGAGCGGGTCGCCGGGTGCCAGGGCCTGGATGAGGGTGGTGTCCGGAGGGTCCTGGAGGAAGTCGTGCTCCTTCACCCAGACCTCGATGTGCTGGGCGAACGCGACCACGGGGACCTGGCCTTCGAGTTTGAGCATCTCGCCGGAGTCCGCGTCGTCCCAGTAGGTGCTGAAGAAGTAGCCGGGCAGGCCGTCCGCCTGGAGTTGGAGGGTGATCTCGTCGCCGCCGGCCCAGTCGGGGCCGGTCTCGTCGATGCAGCGCAGGACCATCGGACCGGTGGGGGTGGAGCGCAGGTAGGTCAGGCCCGACTTCCAGCCCACCCGGAACCCGGTGTCGGTGAGGGAGGAGCGCATGAGGCGCAGCATCACCTCCTCGACGCCGACGGCGCTCAGGTCCACCTCGGAGAGGGGTCCGCTTCCGGAGGCGGTGAGCGTCCCGGCCGATCCGCTGAGGACCTCGAGTGTGGCTTCGTGGCCGGTGCTGTTGAGGAGGGTGAAGGTGGAGGTGTGCGGGAGGCCGCTGTGGGCGCGGTCGATGCGGGCGCGGAACCAGCACTCGTCGTTGGGGCCGAGCTTCTGGCCGTTGGGCAGTTGCGGGTCCTTCGCGGCTTCCCAGGGCAGAAGGGCGATGGCGGTGGCTCGGGTCTCACCGCGGTGGCGCAGGACGCCGACGTGGCAGACGCCGCGGTAGCCGCCGCTCTGCCGCGTGGCCCGTACGCGGATGAAGAACGGGCCGCGGCTTTCGAACTGTTGCCCGTCCGCGCCGGGTTCGATCCCGAGCCGGCGCAGGTCTCCCGGCAGTGTGCTCAGCCCGCTCGCGGCCGGTGGCAGGACGTCGTAGGGGACGAGGGGAGTTGACATGTCGTCAGCGGTGAACAGGTCGATGTCGAGCTGGGGTTCGGGGAAGACGGTGTACGTCCCGGGTTCCTCGATGTACACCCACTGGTAGCTGCCGTCGTGGACGATGTTCAGCCCGTACGCCCGCAGCCCCTCCGGGGTGGTGGCGGCGGGCACCGTGACGGCGCGGGAGGGCGTGCAGGCGGGGGTCTCCAGGTGGGCGTCGGCTTCCAGCGACCAGTGGTCGCTCTGTGCGCGGAACCTGGTGCGCATGTGCTGCGGCACGAGCCTGCGCTCGGGGGCCCGGCTGTAGCACTGGTAGTCCAGCCGCATCAGCAGCCCGGCCGGTAGCTCCCCGTTCTCGCCGGGGTCCAGGTTGTTGCAGGTGTAGCCCGGATCGGACTCCACGAACGCGTTCGGGGGACGCATGAAGGTCCGCCAGCCGTCGGTCAGGTCGGTGCTGAAGACACCGCTCGGGGCGGCGAACACCGTGCCCCACTCCGCAAGGGCCGCGCCCGGGTCGCCCCGTACGTTGAAGTCGCCCATGACCACCAGGGTGCGCCAGAGCCCGGTGCCGGGCGGGCCGAGGATCAGAGCGAGCTGCTGGCCGAGGTCCTTGAACTGTCCGGCCCGCTCGGCCGCGTACTGGTCCTCCCACTCGTAGAAGGCCTGGGTGTGGGTGAACGCGATCGTCACCACCCCGGTCGGCGGGAACAGCACCTGGACCAGGCCCACCCCCTTGCACGCCAGGGCGTCCTTGTCGGCCGAGTCCGGGTAGGAGAAGAAGTGCACCTTGGGGTCGCTGGCCTGAGGGGGGAGCGTGCGGAACGGCAGGCGGCTGAACAGCATCAGCCCGCTGTCCTGCCCGATGGCGCAGTCGTCCAGCTTGACGGCGATGTGCGGGTAGGCGGGCTTGAGCCGGTCGTAGAGGACGTCGCGCCCGGTCTCGCTGAACACCTCGTTGAAGGCGATCACGTGCGGCCGGTCGTCGGGGGCAAGGGCGTCGACGGCGTCCGCCACCGCGTGCGCCCGGCCCTCCGCCTCGTTGCCCGGCGAGGTCGTGCCGGGCACGGTGGGCAGCAACTGGACGTTGAAGGTCATCAGCTTCAGCGCGCTCATCAGGTCGTGTCTCCCCGGCCCGTCGCATCTCCTGAACACTGGTCAGTTTCCCTGCCCCGAGCGGGGTTGGGCAGGGGCGAAACGGGTGACGGGCCCTGCCGGGGCGGGTCGCCGAGGCCCGGGGTGCCACCGCCTCCTCCGCGGCCGTGTTGTCCGCGGACAACACAGCGCCGGGGTACGGCCGGGCGACGTATCGCAGCGCGAGTACTGCCGCGCGCCTGCGAACCGCGGAGGGCACCGCTGCGGCGATGCGAGCGTTCTCCACGGGATCAGGGTGCGGGGGATCGCTTTCGGCCGGACCGTTCGCCCGCCGCGCCGGCCAGGATCCCGCAGGCCACAGCGGCAAGCCCGAGAACCCCCACGGCCGGGTTGACGTAACCCGGTACAGCGACGGTGTAGCCACCTCCCGCGCGCAGCTCGCACGTGAAGCGCAGCGGCAGGAAGCTCACGCTGTGGTCCACGACCGTCTCCGCCCGGGCCATGCCGCCCTCACGGCAGGGCTGGATCGGGAAAGCGTCGGTTCCACTGTCGTCCGTCGTCAGGACGGCGCCGAGGAGGTGCAGCGCACCCCACAGGTACGCGGCGGCCGCACCCCCGGCCGACAGCAGCGCCACCCCGCGCAGGCCGCCGGACGGACCGGCGTCGCCACTGCTGCGGACCAGCGCCACGGTCCCCAGGATGAACAGGACCGGCGCGGCAACCAGCCCAGCCAGCACCACTGCGACAAGCACGAAGAATTCGAGCAACGATTCCCCCCAAGGTCGTACTCCACGACGACGCGCCCCACAGGTCCGGTTCCGCCGCGACGAGCGCGGCCTCGCCGGTCACCACCGATCCTGAGCCGCCGGTCACAGCGGCAGCCACCCGAGGGTGTCGGTGGCGCCCTCCACGATCCCGGAGTGCCCGACACCATCACCCCCACCGACGTCCCCATCACCGGCGCCGACACCACCGAGGGCCCCGAGCAGACCGAGGCGGAGCCGCACCCCGACTTCGTGATGCCGCTCCCCGAGCCCGGCGACGCCCAGGCCGCGGTCGTCCGATGGTGCGACCGGATCGCCGCGCGGGCCCGCGCGGCCTACCCCGACGAGAAGGACGCGCGGGGCAACGTCATCGCCGACCGCTGGTTGGAACGCGCCCGCTACCCCGGCCCCACCCCCACCCAGCCCCTCGACACCGGCGAAGCCCGCCCCGGCCGGCTCCACTGCCGCCCGATCTCCTCGGCGTGCCAGAAAGCCGGCCGCAGGCGCCGCCACCCCGGCGTGAGACGGCCGCAGACCCACCACAACGGCCGGCGTGCGCACGCGCCCGGCTCAGCTGACACGGCCATCTGGCGGCCCTTCATGCCCGCCCCTACCATCACCGGGAGCGGAAACGAGGGGGCGCACATGCAGGAGCAGGAAGCGGCTGCGGCCGCGGTCCGGGTGCTCGTCGAATCCGTCGCCAGGGGAGGGGCGGCGACGGGGCCAGAGGCCCAGGTGATCGCACTCGTGCGGGAACGCCTCGGCCGAACGGAGACGGGCCGATCGGCGTTGCTGCGCCTCGACACGGAGCGGAGCGCCGCAGCCGAAGCGGCCGCAGCGACGGTGCTGGCCGGCGAGTTGGCCGCCGACGCCGTGTTCGGGCACCTGATCCGGACCACGCTGGACGGCCGAGAACCCAGTCCGGCCCAAACCCCTCCCGTCCCCCCGCCCCCGCCCTACCCCCCGTCTGGTCCCTCGCCGGACAGCCCGGGGCCGCTCCACGAGACCACCACCCGGCCCCGCCCGGCCCCCCGACGCGTCGCCGCCGTCTGGCTGCTCGGCATCCCCCAGGTGCTCCTGGCCTTCATCGCCGGCAACCTGGCCGCCGAAGTCGGCGCGCCCTCCCTGCTGGTCGGCACCGTCTTCACCGCCTCGGCGGTCCTGCTTGCCCTCGGCATCAGGATCGGCGCCACCACCCTGCGGCAGACCCCCAGCCCTCTGCTGGTCGTGGGCGTCGTCGTCGACGCGCTGCTGATGGTGCGCATGTTCCTGGCGCTCATCGGAATCTGACCCCAGGCATCACCAGCCGACGGCGCACCAGGCAGAGCGGCCCCGCTCACGCCTCCACCACCGCCCACTCCCCGCCGTGCTCGGCGAGCTGCGCGAGTTGATCCGGCGTCAGCCCCGCCCTGCGGCTTTTGATGTTGTTGAGCCAGGTGCCCAGCGCGAAGTGCGTCACCGACACCCGCTCCTCACCGCCTGGACCGGTCTCCACGGCCTCCAACGGCTGCTTGTGCGATCCCGAGCGCGCCCAGCAGGTCCTGCTGCTCCTGGTCGAGCTCGCCGAAGGCGGCCCGCTGCGCCGCCGCCCACCGCCCCAGCGCCTCGCCCGCGAACTCGGTCTCCACCGGCAGCGCGGCCCAGTCCACCCGGCCGTCGGACTCCAGCCACCACGGCCGGGCGTTGGCGTACGAGCGCTGCCAGGTGATCGGCCAGCGCGGCGCCCACCACGGGTCGATCGCCTCCAGCTGCGCCCGCCGCTCCGGATCGAGCGCGCCCGCCTCGCCCCCCGGGACCTCGGCCGCAGCCCGCAGCGCGGCGAGCCAGGCCCGATGGCGTACCCGCCGCCGATCACCGCCCGCGCCAGTGCTGCATCCCGTCCCAGCCGTGATCCTGGTGACCGAGCTCAGGATGTCCGTATTACTCGTCGGGTTTGGCGAGGGCCTCGGTGGCTTTCTCATCGTCGCCGGACCGCCGGTAGGCGTCCGCCGCTGCGAGCCGCACCGCCCGCACCTCGCCCGCCGGGCGCCCGGCGGCCAGCAGAGTGTCGGCGAGCTCGTCCGAGGCCTCACCAAGGCGGTGCAGGTCGTCCAACTCCCGGAACAAGGCGACAGCGCGCTCACCCACCTCCACCGCCCGCCCGAACTCCTCCAACCCCCGCGCTGTGGTGCCGAGGTTGTTCCACGCCGTGGCTTCGCTGTGGCGGTCGCCGAGGTCTTGGTAGATGTCGAGGGCGCTCTGGTGGGCGTGGTGGGCTTCGTCGAAGCGCCGCAGCTCGCGCAGGGTGAGGCCGAGGTTGCCCCACGCCGTGGCTTCGCCGTGGCGGTCGCCGAGGTCTTGGTAGATGTCGAGGGCGCTTCGGTGGGCGTGGTGGGCTTCGTCGAAGCGCCGCAGCTCGCGCAGGGTGAGGCCGAGGCTGTTCCACGCCATGGCTTCGCCGTGGCGGTCGCCGAGGTCTTGGTAGATGTCGAGGGCGCTTCGGTGGGCGTGGTGGGCTTCGTCGAAGCGCTGCAGCTCGCGCAGGGTGAGGCCGAGGCTGTTCCACGCGCTGGCTTCGCCGTGGCGGTCGCCGAGGTCTTGGTAGATGTCGAGGGCGCTCTGGTGGGCGTGGTGGGCTTCGCCGAAGCGCCGAAGATCTTTCAGGGCGTTGCCAAGATTTCCCTGTGTGCCGGCTTCGCCGTGGCGGTCGCCGAGGGCGGTGGCGGCTTGGTGGGCGGCGGTGGCGGTGTCGTGGGCGTCCTGCAGGTGGCGGCGAAGACGCAGGTAGGACCCGAGATAGGAAGCGAGGCTCATGGTAATGCGGTGCTTGCCGGTGGTGTGAGCGTGGTGGACGGTGGCGACGAGGCCGGCGTGTTCGGCATCCAGCCAGGCCAGCGCCGATCCCCGGTCGGTGAAGCGGCTCCGGTCACCGGTCTCGCTGGGCTCGAGGTGCAGGTCGGCGGCCCGCACGGTGCGCAGGTAGTAGTCGTAGAGCCGGTTGAGGGCGGTGTTGCTGCGCTGGGGGTGCTGTGCGGCTTGTTCGGTGGCGTAGGCGCGGACCAGGTCGTGCATCCGCCACCGTTCTGTGTCCGGGTCCTGGCGGATGAGGCTCGCGTCGGCGAGCAGGTCCAGTCGCTTGCGGACATCCCGCAGCTTGCCAATACCGGTGAGGGCGGCAGCTGTCTCGGTCGAGATGTCGGGGCCGGGGTTGACCGCCAGCAGCCGGAACAGCTCCGCCTGCGGCACCGACAGCCGCCGGTACGAGCCAGCAAGGACGGTGCGGACCGCGTCCTTACGGTCCTCCAGCACCTCCAACCGCTCACCCAGCGCCTCCAGCTCCTTCGCCAACTGCGCGGGCTTGAGGGCGCGCCCGAGCTGGGCGGCGGCGATCCGCAGCGCCAGCGGCAGATACCCGCACAGCTGCGCCACCCGTGCCGACCCCACCGGATCGGCGGTGACACGCTCGTCCCCGCGCCGGACCGTCCGCAGGGCGGTGTCCATGAGCGCGACGGCGTTCTCGGGAGTGAGGACGTCGAGGTCGACGAGCTCGGCCCCGAGGTCGGGGGCGAGGTTGTCCCGGGAGGTCACCAGCATCCGGTGCGGGCCCTTCGCCGCCGGCACCAGCAGCTCGACCTGGGCCGGGTCGGAGGCGTTGTCGGCCAACACCAGAACCCGCTCACCCGCCGCTGCTCGCGCGGCGAGCTGGCCGCGGTAGAGGGCGGCGCGCTGGTCGGGCTCGGGCGGG
Source organism: Kitasatospora sp. NPDC004289 (assembly GCF_053602875.1). Taxonomy (NCBI): domain Bacteria; kingdom Bacillati; phylum Actinomycetota; class Actinomycetes; order Kitasatosporales; family Streptomycetaceae; genus Kitasatospora; species Kitasatospora sp. NPDC004289. The sequence goes on from NZ_JBSGEL010000077.1 coordinate 17,585, forward strand.
ATCCGCTCCGGATCGGTGTCCAGCGCGCGCAGGGCGGTGTCGAGTGCCTGCGCGCAGTCGATCGGGTTCTCGTCGTAGCCGTAGAGGTCGAGGAACAGCACCCCGGTGAACAGCCCTCGCTCCAAAGCTGTGTGGGCCAAGGCGAGGGCGAGGGTGGTCTTGCCCATCCCGCCCATCCCCAGCACCGACGCCACCACCACCGCACCCGCCCCGCTCTCGACCTCGGAGCCGCTCTCGGCATCCGCAGCGGGCGCGAGGAGTTCGAGCAGGCCCTCGAGGTCTTCGTCACGGCCGGTGAACCCGCCCGGGACGGCCGGAGGAGGAGCCAGGGGCGCCAGCCCCGAACCCGCACCCTCCGGTACGGGCCGGCCAGAAGCGCCGATCGAAATGCGGCCCCCATCGGCCCCGACGGCGCCGCGCCGGAGCTTCAGCAGCAGCTCATCCGGCATCTTCAACGCCTTCGCCAACGCGGCGACGGTGGCCGCGCTCGGCACCCGGGCCCCGTCCTGCAGCGCCTCGTGGATCGTGGTGCGGCTCAACCCCGACTTGGCAATCAGCTGGGCTCTCGTCAACTGCGAACGGGCGACCCCGTCGGCGAGCAGCTCCCGCAACTCGACAAGATCATCTTCCCCGCTCACATGAACCTCGCATCCCGCACAACCACGCGCTCTCACAACCACACGTCCGACGATGTTCATCATCGTCCGCTCGGACCACGACGGACACCGATTCCGGGACCTTCGTTCACGTCAACTTCCCTCCACCCACCGGGAGACCACCGTGACCGTCGTCCTGCTCACCATCGCCCTCGTCGTCCTGTTCGCGCTCCTCGCCGCCGCCGCGGCCGGCGTCCTGGCCCGCTTCGACGGCGCCACCTACCCCGCCGCCATCACCCGCGCCGCCACTACCTTCACCGCCGTCCTCGCCCTCGCAGCCGCCATCACCGCGGCCCTCACCCAGCTTTCCGGCTGAACCCCACCACACCCGGCTGGGCAGGCCTCCCAAGGCCTGCCCAGCTCACCAACCCCAGTCCAGCCGCACGGCCTCGGAAGGACCGCCGACCGGCCCGAAGGCCGGGCCGGGTCACGTACCCGCTACCGCCCACTCGACGCCGTGTGCGGCGAGTTGTGCGAGCTGATCCGGGGTCAGCTTGGCGCGGCGGGCTTTGGCGTTGTTCATAAATGCACCCAGGGCCACCTCATGGACCAGCACGTTCTCCTCGCCCTCGGGGCCGGCCTCCACCACCTCCACCACCTGGCGGTGCGGGCGGGGAACTTGCGGATGCCGGTGCTCGGCGACGAACGCGGCCAACGCCGCCACCCCGAGCTGGAACCGGTCGGTGCGGGAGACCTTCGGCCGGGCGTCGGCCGCGGCCTTCGCCGCGACCAGGTCGGGGTCGGCCTCGATGCCGATGGCGGCCAGCAGTTCCTGCTGCTCCGTCTCCAGCCCTGGGTGGCCGGCCCGCTGGGCGAGCACCCACCGGCCCAGGGCCTCGCCCTCGAACATCACGCCCTCGGCCAGCTGCGCCCACGCGACCTTCCCGTCCGACTCCAGCCACCACGACCTGGCCACCGCGTAGGTCCGCTGCCAGGCGATCGGCCAGCTCGGGCACCACCACGGGTCGATCTCCTCCAACGCCCGCCTGCGCTCCGGCGCCAACGACCCCGGCTCACTCTCCGGAACCTGCGCGGCCGCCCGCAGCTCGGCCAACCACGTGCCGATGGCGTACCCGCCGATCGAGGCCCGCGCCGGGGCCGCCAAGCTCCCGCCGTGGTCCTTCGCCCAGACCTTCGCCCAGGAGAGGCCGGCCTCGAACCTGGCGTCCGACACCGACCACACCATGTCGAACCCGTCCAGCTGCTCCACCCGCCATGGCGCCAGTTCACCGGCCGCATTCTCCACCCGGCGGTCCGACAACCACCGCCCGAGCGGGTAATTGCCGTTCTCCCCCACCAGGGCCGCATAGGGCACGTTCAGGTGCCCGTGCTCCTTGTACCAATTCCGCACATGCCCGATCGCCTCACGCCACAACTGCGTCTCGCCCCGCAATACCCGCGAGGCGATGAACAGCGCCAGGACGTCGTCACCGGGGTCGGACTCGAACCGTACCGGGAGCGTGAACGCTCCCATGCCACCGCTGCCACCACCGTGCCCTTCACCAGGGGCGTAAGCCGCCTCGACGCTGCGCCCGGTGGTGCGGCGGCCGCTGCGCTGCGGCACCGCGAGGGCTTCAACCATGCGTTCGTCGTGTGACCTCAAAGCGGCCAAGATTTTGACGAGCCCGTTATAGCTGTCAGACTCCAGAATGTCCCCGGGCCGCTCCCCGGGCTTGAGGAAGACGGGAACGATAAGGCTCGCCGTCTTCTTCTCGCCGGGCTTGATCCGAAGGGCCCGGCCGACGGCCTGGACGATATCAACCATGCTACCCCGGCCGGAAATCAGAACCGAATCTGCATTCGGGATATCGACTCCCTCGCCGAGGATCTTGCACTGGGCGATCACCCGGTAGGTCAGACCGTCGTCCTCCTCGGTCAATCCGAACTCCCCGATGACCTCCTCGCGGAAATCCACCCCGTGCTCTCCGGAGAGCCACTGCGACCAGACCTCAGCCGGGTATTTCTCGGAGTCGCTCTCGTGAAGCTGCTCGGCCGTCTGTTTCAGCGTCTCGCTGAAACAGCGGGCCTCCAGCGTCCTGTTGTGGAACGTGATGGTGCGCTTCAACCCGCGCTCGGCGGCGACCTTGAGCAGCCCGGCCTGCATCGCTGCGAGCTGCTCGGCCGGCACCTCGTCCTCGCTCCCGTCCTGCGCCTCACCGACGCCTGCGCCCCACGGCACCGGCTGCGCCTTGGCGGCGTCCCGGTCCGAGCGCGGGTCCCTCAGCTCAACCACCACCACCTCAAAAGGGGCCAGCAGCGATTTTTCGACCGCCTCGGCCAAGCCCATGGAGAACACCTGCGGCCCGTAGATCCGCACGTCATCCATCGACACCGCCAGCTCCTCCGGCAGCGGCTGGTACGCCCCCTCACGGCCCATGGAGGCCTTGAGCGCCTTCCTCGGCGGCGCCCAGATCCGCGGCGTAGCCGTGGCATAGAGGCGCCTGGCCGCCGGGATCAGGCCCTGGTCGTGCACCACGGTCCAGCTCTTCTCCACGTGCCCGGAGGAGCGGTGCGCCTCGTCGCAGACCATCAGGTCCAGTTCGGGCAGCAGCTTCCCCTGGGTGCGGGCCCAGAACTGGTAGGCGTCGGCGACCGCGCCCACCGAGGCGTAGGTGGCGAACAGGGTCAGCGGGCGCCGGCCCCGGGCAGCGTCGGCGATCCAGGACGCGACCATCAGACCGTTGGTCGAAGCCGTCACCCCCACCGGCAGCTCATCCTGGACCAGCGAGCACACCGCCCGCATCTCCCCGGCGCGGCCGGCCGCCCGCCAGGACCCGATCATCTGGGTGAGGAGGTTCAGGGTCGGCACCACGACCAGGACCACGCCGCGGGGCGCCAGGCGCTGCGCGGCGAACGCGCCGACGTACGACTTCCCGGTGCCGGTGGCCATCTGCACCGTCACCCTCAGCCCGTTCGGAGCTACCTGCCCCGGCCGCAGCGTCAGACCCCGCACAATCGCCGCCACTGCCTCCTCCTGGTGCCCCCGCAGCTTGATGCCCTTCGAGGCTTCCACCGCCAGCAGACCCGGCTTCACAGCACCCATATGAGGTCCCGCTGGTTCTGATTTTTGATCTTGATTTTTAGGTGTGTTTTGCGGGTTGAGTGAGAGGTCGTCAGGGCTGCTTGGCGTTGTCTGGTGGTTCGGGGGCCGTCAGTTGGTTGCGCTGCTGGGGCGGGTGTTGTCTCTGACCTGCTGGTTTCGCAGTTCTGTCGGGAACTAGCGGCTTTGTTGGGTGGTCTTCGTTGTGGTTCAGGTGTATTGACTGCCCCGTAGGTCGCCGGTGGGGAGGCCGGGCTGAGTGGTGTGGCCGTAGAGAGCGTTCTTCACCCGGCGGCCTGTTCGCGCGGGGGAGTGGGCAGGCTGGTTCAGGTGGGACTGGCCGGGGCCGGGGGTTGGTCAGTAGCGGAAGCCGAAGAGTCCGCCGGCGGGAGTGTCGGTCAGGACGGTGTCGAGGATGTAGGGGTCGGCGTTGAAGCCGCGGTTGGTGGCCTTGGCCAGGTCGTCGGTGTTGAGGGTGACGATGTACTGCATGTTCTCTTCGGCGGTGACGGTCGCGGCGAGTTCGAGGGCTGCTTTGAGTTGGCGGTCGTCGACGCCGTCGTAGAGGTGGCTGTCGTGGATCAGGAAGTCGGGCCCGTGTCCGTGGCGGTGGGCCAGGACAGCCAGGGTCAGGTCGAAGCAGAAGATGACCATGTTGCCGATGCCGCGACTGTCGTCGCTGTCGATGCGTGGGGTGATGGTCAGGCTTTCGCGTCCGGCGTGGATGGCCAGGAAGGCTTCGCGGGGCCCGTAGAGGGCTTGGGCGAAGCGGGAGAACAGCAGGGTCGCCTCACTGGTCTGCTGGGCGCGTTCGTCGATGTCGGTCTCGACGGCCTGCTGCAGTTCGATGCGTTTGGCGGTGATCTGGCGTGAGCTGGCTTCCAGGGTCTGGGCAGCGTCGTAGCGGTGGCGCAGGGCCCCCAGAGCCGCCTGCTCGCGGGCGAGGGCCTGCTGGAGGGAGGTCAGTGCTTCCAGAGCGCCGCCTTCGTCGAGCTGACGCAGCAGCTGCGCCTGCTGCTCGCCCAGGCGCGCGCGTTCGCTGCGGCGTTCGGCCAGGCGGACGGTCAGTTCGCTGATCTCTTCGTCGAGGAAGCGGCGCCGGTTGCGCACGATGGAGTGGTGGAACGCCTCGACTTCCTGGAAACGACGGCGGACCTGGTCGCCGAGGACGATCCCCAGCTCTTCGTAGACGGGCTGCAGGTACTGGGTGTCGACGTCTGCTGTCTCGGTGACGGCCTGCTGCAGTTCCTCGAGGTTGGACTGCTCGATGGTGTCGTCCTGGGAAAGCTGCTTGATACGGCGGGAGAGCTCGTCAGCCTGGTCTTTGAGGTGCTCGTACTCCGGGACGACCTGGAAGGCGTTGACCTGGGCCTGAAGTCGCCTCACCTGGGCCTCGGCGAGAGCGATCTGGCCACGCAGGTCGGCGGTCGAGCCGACGATCTGTCCCCAGACCGGGTCATTGACCGCCTTGCGGAGCTGTTTGCGGGTGGCGTCGCGAGCGGCGAGCTGCCGGTACCCGTCTGCGAGCTGCCAGTCCAGGCCGAGAAGGTAGGCCAGGTTCGTGGTGGCGTCGGCGGCAGACTGGCGGGCGAAGGTGCGTCCGGCTTCGTTGAAGCCGTGGGCCGAGACCCGGCGTGCGAGGTAGGACAGCAGGGTTCTGCCGCTGACACCAAGATGGTCTCCGCGCAGCCCGAACAGCCGGTGCTCGATCAGGTGGTTCCACTGTTCGATCGGCACCTCTACCGGGCCCTGCGACCTGAGGTCGAACAGTGAGTCCGGATCGGGAGAGGTCACGTCAGGCCACAGGGTCACGAAAGCCGGCCGTGCGCCGCTGCGGCGCACCTGAAGGACCCCGGGGGTGCCGGGCCAGTCCAGGTCCAAGCCGAAGGTGATCTGCTTGAGAGCCCGCTTGGTGAAGGGGTTGCGGGAGTCGCCACGCGCACCGAGCAGGAAATGCACGAGTTCGACCATGCTGGACTTGCCGGCGCTGTTGCGGCTGTCGGTGGACGCGGAGGTGTCGGTCTTGTCGGCGAGCAGCAGGTTCAGGCCGCCGCGGAAGCGGATCTCCTTGAACCGGGCGTCGTCAGCGCTCAGGCGACGCAGCATCTGCACTCCTTGCGACAAGCAGGTCCTCGTGCAGTTCGACCGCACCGAGTCCGTGGAGGACGTCCAAGGCCAGGACGAACCAGCCGAACGATACCGGGGAGTAGTGGTGGTGCTCGCGGCGCCAGGCCTTCAGCCGTGCCCAGGCCTGGCTTACGGTCCGCGGCTCGTCCAACTGCAGCAGGACCTGGGCGCCGACCGCCAGCAAGCAGCGGTCAGGAGCGATGCCCTTGGTGGGTGTGATCACGGCTGCGCCCCTACCAACGGGGCTGGGGCCCAGCCACTGGGCGGAGCCTCGAAGATGTCGCAGCGGAAGAAGAAGTGCGCCAGGACCACCCACGCCGCTCTGTGCACTGGCAGCCGCTGGTGCTCGTTGCCCAGGACGTACATCTCCAACTGCCACAGCACGTCGTCGGGGTCCGGATACTGCTTGCGGACCTGCTCGTAGAAGATGCGGAATCCGCGAGCGACCTCGTCGTGCTCCAGCGCTCGGATTCCCCCGGCGTAGAAGGCCTCGACCAGGTGGGTGTGGCGCATGCCGCGCAGCAGGTCTTCTCGCGAGTCGCCTTGGAGCAGATTGAAGGCGAGCTTCTCCTCGTGGACCTGAGGCAGGTCCATGAGCGGGTCCGCTTCGGTCCGTAGCCCCTTGAGGTGCTGCAGCAGGGGCTTCAGGTCGTCCATACCGACCCCGTACACGGTGGGCTTCACCGGGATCTCGCAGCCCAGGACGTCTTCGGCCTGCTCCAGCTCCAGGCCCATGCACTCCTGCCAGATGCTGCGCGTCCCCATCTGCTCGAACGCCAGATCCGGGTGATCCGTGTCGGCAACGGAGAGCATGGTCGTGACCTCGGGGTGGACCCCTCGCCGATCGTTGTGGACGAACACAAAGGTGTCGAACTGGCCGTTGCGCTGACGTATCGCGCTGGCCAGGTCCTTGGTGAACTTCGCCCTCACCGCAGATACATCCACGGTCTGCGGGGCGTAGCACGCGTAGAGCTTACGGCTGCTGAGAGTGAGTCCGTCCGCGCCTTGGTCGCCGAGTCTGCCGTGGGTCCGCACGTCGAGGAAGTTGGGATGCCGCGTCACCATGACTCGGTGGAAGAAGTCCTCGAAGGCTGACTCGTAGAGATCGGCCATCAACTCGAGGAACTTCACGCGGGCGTACATCCGCTGCTCGAATCGCACCCGTCCCCCTAACAGTCAAGAACGCCATGGTAGCTGCGCGCGACCAGACGCAGAAAGGCTCAAGTCATTCTTGGTTTCTGTACGAGGAAGCCGTGGCCAGACCCCCAGAGAGGAGGACCTGGCGGGTGCTGGTCTGGGTCTGGGTCTGGGTTATGGGGTGTGGTGGTGAATCCACGCGTGTAGGGGGTCGTCGTGGGACGGGTCCAGACGGGGCAGTCCGAGCCGGGTGGCGGTGTGGAGCAGGAACGCAGTGTGGGTGCGTGGGCGGGTGCTGGTGTGGCCGCCGGGGACGGCCAGGACACGGTGCTGGTGCAGGGCATGGGCGAGGATGACGGTCTCGGGATAGGTGACGATGTCCCGGGCCAGGAGAGCCCAGGAGCTTCGGGTGGGAACCGAACCGGGGTTGGCCCGCTCCAGGATGGTGGCCCGCCGACGCCATCTGGGGGCGGCGTGTTGCTGGTGGTCGTACCAGCGGGTGGTGATGCTCTGGGCCCAGCTCCAGGCGAGGTTCGCGTCTTGACGGCCCATCAGGCGCTGGTGGGTTCGCTGCGCGCGCTGGAGTTCGGGGAGCGCGGCGACATCGAGGACCACAGCGTGCTCGCCACCGGTGGGCCAGGTGTGGTGGCGCCGGCACAGCCGTCGATGGTCGGGGATGTAGACGCGGGCCTCATCGGTTGCGCCGCGGGTGCGGTGCAGGACGCAGAGCGGGCAGGCGGCGACGGGCAGCCGCCGATGGCGCGGCAGACGCTGCCAGATGACGTGGGGCAGCGCATGACTGCTCCTGGGCAGAGCCGGCCGGGTGCTGGCCACGGGCTCCCACCGGTGCAGGGCCCGGGCGAGATGGGTGTGCGGGATCCGGGAGAAGACCGCGATGCGCACCTGCGCGGCGCGGTTGGGATGGAGTTCGGCACCAGACACGGCGGCGAGGCCTTTGCCCTGCGCCTCGACGGCGATCGCGAGGGCTTCCAGCAGTTGGGGGAGGGTCTGCCGGTAGGTGTGTGCCAGGCGGGTGAGGTAGGAGGCGGTGCTCTCGTGCGCTACGGGTCGCACACGCAGACAGCCCGGAGCGACCGGCGGTGCGCCGATCATGGCCGTCATCGCCGGGTGGCGGCGCGGGGGCGGTACTGCTCTTCGGCGAGGTGGTCGAGGTCGATGTCGTCCAGGACAGCGCGGGTGATGCGCTCGGTGCCGTCCAGGATGGTGGTGATCGCTGCTTGCCGCACCAGGCGCGCCAGGCTGCCGATCCTGCCGCCGGTGCGGGCGTGGAGGTAGCCGGCGAGTCGGGGCAGCGTGCCGGGGCGGTGCTGGTCGAGGTCGAGGGCGTTGTCCATCGCGGCGGCCAGCTCACGAAACGGCTCGCGGGAGCCGTGGCGCAACGGCAGCGCACCGGTGTCGATCAGGCTGGCGCGGGCAGCGAGCTGCTGTCCGCGCACGCCGCTGAACAGGGGGGTGTCGGTGACGTCGATGCCGGAGTAGAGGAACGTCGCCCGGATACGCTCGGTGAGGTCCTTGAGGAGATCGGCGGCATCCGCGCCTGTGCTGGTGCGGGGGTTGAGGCGGTGGATCTCGTCGATGAGGACCAGACGCACCCGGGCGGCGGCGTAGGTGTGGCAGACCGCGGTGGTGATCTGAGCCTGGGTCATCCGGGAAGTGACAGGGATGCCGAGGTAGCGGGCGAACTCGGCGGCCAGGGTCTTGGCACTCGCGCCCGGCGGCACCAGGATGTACGCGACCGGCACGGTGTCCTTGCTCGCACTGGCGCCGGCACGGGCGTGGGCAGCCAGGTGGCAGGCACGTCCGATGTGCAAGATGGCGGTGGTCTTGCCGCACGCGGCCGCCCCGGTGACGATCAACGAGGGCCGGGCGGTGGTGTCCTGATGGCGCCCCAAGACCATCAAAGTGCGCACCGTACGCGAGACCTTGTCGATGGCGGGCGTCTGCACGGTGACGAACCTGGAGTGATAAGCGAGCTTGTCCTCCACACTGCGCGGCGGCGCGCCGATGGCGGGCGGGGCGGGCACGGGCCTGTCAACGAACCGCTGGAAGCCGTCCCACGTCGAGCAGCTGTACGCCCAGTCTTCCTCCGGCGGCTCCGTCCGCCCCCTTCCCGGCGCGCTGTCCGTCCACGGGACCGCGGCCACCGGGACAGCCGCATGCGAGGGACCGGCCATCCTTGCTCCGACCCTGCCTCGCTGCTGCTCCCCGTCCGGCACGCCGCCGTCTGTGCTGCGCCTCACCACCGCTCGGCCTCCACAGTGGCGTCGTAGAGGGGGAAGCCGGGTTCGGGTCCCTCGTCGCCGAGTTCGTCCATGTCCGTGTCCGTGTCCAGTTCCTCGTCGTCCAGGGATTCTGCCCATGGTTGCTGCCGCGGGGCGTCGCTCTGCTGGGAGCGCTGATGGCCGGCGGGCCGCCGCGGCACAGGGCCGTTGCCTTCTCCCCGGCCTGGGCCCCCACTGCCGGTGCCAGTCATGGCGGCACCGTCGAGAGCGTCGGCGGTGCGGGGCGCGCCGACGATGTGGCGGGCGGTGCGTGCCCGTTCGCTTCCGCTCGTGTTCGCGGTGCGGGCGCGCAGCAGGAGGTCGTCGAGGGCGCGCACGAGCGCGGCTTCGTAGTGGTCATGGTCGGGGCGGCGGGCGACTTGGGTCTTCAGGTACTGCCAGATGTGGTCGTTGAACGGGCTGGCTGTGTGCTCGCGGTGGATCCAGGGGATCTCCCTGAGCTTGCCGTCCGGCAGCCTGACCCAGACCTGCCGCAGGTCGTGGGGGTTGTGGTGCACCTCCCATTTGCCACCCTGGCCGGTATTGGGGGAGGGGTGGCCACGGTGGGGGTTCAGGACGACGTGGTCGTAGGTGCGGTGGTCGACGCGGATGCCTCGCTCGGTGACCGCCTTCCACACCACGGGCAGAAGTTCGGTGTAGTCGTCACCGGTCAGGGGCACAGGCAGGTAGCCGCACGCCGCGACCAGAGCACTCCACATCTCGTTCGGCGACAGGCAGGCCCGAGGCATCATGGGATGCCGCAGGCCTTCGTGGGGGCGGTTCTGCCACCCTGCGGTGATCCACTCGTCCAGCAGGTCCTGCAACTGGGGGAGTGTCCAGCGGGCCTGGGCGGCCACATCACGGCCGCGACGGGTGACGTTGGAGGCCGTGTACCCGGCGACGTACTGACACAGCAGGGTGTTGATGGAGCCGAAGGTGCGCTCCACCGGCCCCTTTGCAGCCGGTTGTCGGGGCGGCGCGCTCTGCACACTCACCCCCAGCGTCTCGCACGCGGCCAAGAACGCCTCGGACACGAAGACCTTCCCACGGTCCACGACGACGGTCTCCGGAACGATGACCGGCCGCGCCGCCGCCCCCTCCAACCGGGCGTCCAAGGTCAGCAACCGCTGGTAGGGAACGGCCGCGTGCGACAGCTCCAGCACCTTCGGCCAGCCAGGCCGCATCGGGTGCGGCACCGCCATCTCAGCCAGCAGCAGAGCGGCGTCCACCGCCTTGGTCGCAGCCGGCCGTAGAACGGCGGCCAGGATGGACCGCGTCGCGACATCGAGAGCGATCGTGAGTTCTGGACGGCCGACGACCCCCTGGTCGAAGACCACCATGACATCCAGCCGTGTGGTGTCGAGCATGACCTGCTCACCGGGCCGCAGCACGTTCGTCGGCGTGAACGGCGTCGCGGGAACGGTCGCGGTCCTGGCAGGACGTCCGGGAAGCTCCCTGGGGTCGGCCAGCGAGCGCACCAACCGGTAGAACGTCGCCGACGCCGGCAGCGCCACCTCACCCGGCCCGTACGCCTCATCCAGGATTTCGCCCGTCAGCCGCCGAAGGCCCGCCACCGTCCCCTTGGACTGCCCCCGCTGGCGGCGCAGAGCTTCCAACACGGCGACCACCACCCGCTCGTCCGCCCGCCCCGTTCGGCTGGAACCACGCGTGGTGCGATGGTCCACCAGCCCCCACAGCCCCTGCCGCCGGTAGTTGGCACGCATCCGCACCACCGTCGCCCGGCTCACCTTCGGCCAGCCGAGCGCGGTCAGCTCTTCGGCCTTGGCCTGCTCCCGCTCCGCCATCGACCACCGCACAGGGTCGTATGCGGGCCGCGGAACCCCCGACCCGCCCGGCCCGGCCGCCAGCCCGCACTCCACCTCCTGGATGTGCCGCTGCCACGCCAGAGCCCGCTCCCGCTGACGCTCCGACACCCCCTCGAACAACCCCCACTGCGGCGCCCCCGGAACCGCCTGCGCCCCCACCACCCGAAACCCTGGAGCCCCGCACAGATGGCGCACATCCACTGCCGCCGCCGATCCCTGCTCGTCGACCAGCCGCACCACCGACGCCTCCACACCGACGACCTGCCAGGCGCGGTTCTCGAACACCACATGGCAGCCCACCGCGACCACCGGCCGCCAACTCCTGCTCATGACCCCGTCCCAAGCCGCTCGATCCTGGCCGGCTGCTCCCCACCGTCACGTGTGCGTCCCGGCCCGACGAGGACCCGCTCGTGCAGCGGCTTGTCCAGCCCGACACTGAGGCGCCCGGACCACAGAAAGTGGAAGGCCACCGGCCAGACCTCCAGCGGATCCCCGACCGCCATCACGCCCTCCACCAGCGGTCTCCGCTCGGCGAAGGCGTCGAGCACGGCCTGAGCCAGCCCCGACCGGCCCCGGTGACGGGGGTGCCGGTACCCGGCCAGCCACTGCACGTTGGCCGCCATCATCGGATCGGGTGGCCCGAGCCGCCGGTACACCCAACCCACCTGCCCGCATGCCTCGGACAGCGCCCGCGCGGCCCGCCGCGCCGCCTCCCCGCCAGCCCGATCCACAGCAGGGCAGTCCGCGAGCATCGCCGTCCCATCCGCGTACCGGGCGAACACCTGCGGCACCCAGGAACACACCCGGCCGCCCCCCTCGCGCCACAGCACCCGCAGCGGACGCCCGGAGATCCCCACTACCTGGGGGTCGCGGTCCAGCAGCATCAGCCGCAGGCGCATCGCCGCCGATCCGTGCGCCACGTGCTGTCCGGTCGTGGCCGACCACCACCAGCCCGGCCCCCACCGCTTGCCCGCGCGAGCAGGGAACGCCGACACCGGCCGCAGCTCCTCGAACCGCACCCGCGCCGCAGCCAGCTCCCACCGCTCCTGCTCAAGACCACCACCAACGGCGAAGACCGCCTCGAAGCCCTCCGCCCCGACAGCCAGCCCCGGCACGCTCATGTCCGCCATGACAGCCAGTCAAGTACGCGAGAAACCAGCAGATAGACCGGAACAGCCACCACCCCACCCACACGGGCGACGACCCGCCGAAACCACCCCACCAAGCCCCACCACCGTGCTACCACCGGCCCCTCAGCCATACCGCTGCTCCAAGTCCGCCCGATACCGCACGACATCCCGCGAGAGCTCCTCCACAGGAACACCCGCCCACCCACCCAGACTCTCCAGCGGAACACCCGCCTGGTGCGCCGCGCTCGCGACCGCCACGACCGCCTCATCGAGCACCGCAACGCTCCGCAGCAGCCCGACGATCAACTCCCGCGCGCCAGCGGCCACAGCCGCCGTACCGTGCACGTCCAGCCAGCTCAACACATCGGCGGCCTCACGGACCTTCTCGCCAATCCACCCGCGCTCCTCCCGGGGCACGCTCGCCCGCCAGCTGATGCTGCCGTCCGCGCGCTGCGCCAACGTCCTCAACTGCGCGGCCACCGAGACCGGCTGCTCCTCACGCGGAAGCCACCACGGATCCATCCCCCACTCGCCGACCTGCCCGACGCCGCTGCGCCGACGCACCACCGCACCCCGCCACCGCATCAGAGCACCACTGCCGGCAACCGCGTCCACCTCACCCAGCCACGGCCGACCGACCCTGCGCCCCAACTCTCGGGCGAACTCACCGTCAGCCGGGAACGCCCGCACACGCTCACCCCCGCTATCACGCCACACCATCTCCGCGACCCCAGGATCGACCAAGGCCCCGGCAACAGCGACGACCTCAGGGAAGACAGCCGCCTCACGCGCCACCACCCGCCACCACCAAAACCCCTCACCCTCCCGCGCATCCCCACCGGCCAGCGCGTGCAGACGCCCCGGCCACACCCGCTCCCGCTCCCACCCCAACGCCAGCTCCCACCACTGGCACACCACCGCCCACGCCACCGAGAACACCGCCGCCGGCTCCACCCCCACCGACACCGCCCGCGCAGCCACCCCCGGCCACCGCCCCTGCGCCACCGCGATCTCCGGACAGCCAGCGATGCCGAGGTGCTCCAGGCCATGGCCATCTCCCGCCCCCAACAGCCACCGCCCGTGCCGCGAGCAGACCCGCTGCCACCTCTGGCGGTACCGCGCGGCACCCACATCCCGACCACTGCGCCCAGCCGTGCACAACCGGCACGCGTGCACGACCAGACCATGCACCGCCCCACCCAACTGCCACCGAGCCTCAGGCCGCCCGCCCAACGACACTCCAGCGAAGACCTCGGGCCCGGACGACCACGCGGGCAGCGCCCGCTCCAGACTGCGCCGCTCAGCGCGGCACACCGCGGCCAGCAGGTCCTGGCCGCCGGGGGATAGGAGAACCTCGGCGTCAGGGCGGATCCCACCGACGCCGGGGGAGCGCGGCGGCTGGTTCTTCCACTCCCACAAAGCCCGCAGCTCAGCCACCGGCACGCCGTACCGATCCGCGACCCGTCCCATCAGCGACCAGACCGTCTCGCCAGCCAGCGGAGCCACACAGAAGAACCCAGAACCCATAACCCCAGCCTTCCGAACAACAGCTGACGCCAGGACAGAAGCAGCCGACCACCGCCCATCCGTGTCGTCCTACGCCCCCGCCACTGCCCATTCGACGCCGTGTGCGGCGAGCTGCGCGAGCTGACCAGGCGTCAACTTGCCGCGGCGAGCTTTGGTGTTGTTGAGCCAGACCCCGAGGGGGAACTCGACCAACTCCACAGACTCATCACCGCCGGGCCCGACCTTGACGGTCTCCAACGGCTCCTTGTGCGGCCGCCGCACGCCCGCGTGCTGCTCCCGCTCCACGAACGCCGCCAGCGCCGCGATGCCCACCTGGAACCGGTCCGCCTGCGACACCTTCGGCTTCGCCTCCGCCGCGGCCTTCACCGCGACCAGCTCGGGGTCGGCCTTGATACCGATCGCGGCCAGCAGTTCCTGTTGCTCGGCCTCCAGGCCAGGGTGACCGGCGCGTTGGGCCAGTACCCACCGCCCGAGCTGCTCGCCCTCGAACAGCGTGGACTCCGGCATTCCCGCCCAGTCCGGCTCCCCACTGGCCTCCAGCCACCACGACCTGGCCGCGGCATAGGTGCGCTGCCAGGTGATCGGCCAGGTGGGGCACCACCACGGGTCGATCTCCTCCAACGCCCGCCGCCGCTCCGGCGCCAGCGCCCCCGGCTGCCCGTCCGGGACCTGCGCGGCAGCCCGCAGCTCGCTCAGCCAGCTCCCAATGGCGTACCCACCGATGGAGCCCCGGGCCGGGGCCGCGAGGCTCCCGCCGTGGTCCTTCGCCCAGACCTTCGCCCAGGACAGGCCGGCTTCGAAGCGGGCATCCGACACAGACCAGATCATGCCGAACCCATCGAGCTGCGCCACCCGCCATGTCGCCAGTTCACCGTCCGCATTCTCCACCCGCCGGTCCGACAACCACCGCCCCAACGGATAGTTGCCGTTCTCCCCAACGAGTTCCGCATATGGCACATCGAGGTGCCCGTATTCGTTATACCAATTCCGCACGTGGCCGATCGCCTCACGCCACAGCTGCGTCTCACTGGTCAACACCCGGGCGGCGATGAACAGCGCCAGGACGTCGTCCCCAGGGTTCGACTCGAACCGCACCGGCAGAGTGAACGCCCCCATACCACCCACACCGCCACCATGGCCTTCACCGGGGGCGTAGGACGCCTCGGCGCCGCGCCCGGTGGTCCGCCGACCGCTCCTCTGCGGCACCGCGAGGGCTTCGACCATGCGCTCGTCGTGCGAGCGCAGCGCGGTCAGCACCTTGACCAGCGGCCCGTACGAATCGGACTCCAGAATGTCCCCCGGCTTCTCCCCGGGCTTCAAGAAGACCGGAACGATGAGGCTCGCCGTCTTCTTCTCTCCAGGCTTGATCCGAAGAGCCCGGCCAACGGCCTGGACGATATCGACCATGCTGCCTCGGCCGAGAATGAGAACCGAATCCGCATTCGGGATATCGACTCCCTCGCCGAGGATCTTGCACTGGGAGATCACCCGGTAGGCCAGACCATCGTCCTCATCGGTCAACCCGAACTCTCCGATGACCTCCTCCCGGAAATCCACACCGTGCTCGCCCGAAAGCCACTGTGCCCAGACTTCCTCCGGGTATTTCTCCGGATCCTGGCCGTGCAGCCGCTCGACTGTCTGGTTCAGGGTCTCGCTGAAGTACCGGGCTTCCAAGGTGCGGTTGTGGAAGGTGATGGTGCGCTTCAGCCCGCGCTCGGCCGCGATCTTGAGGAGCCCAGCCTGCATCGCAGCGAGCTGCTCGGCCGGCACCTCGTCCTCACTGCCGTCCACCGCCTCACCCACCCCCGCACCCCACGGCACCGGCTGCGCTTTGGCCGCGGTCCGGTCCGAGCGCGGATCTCGCAGTTCGAGCACCACCACCTCGAAGGGTGCGAGCAGCGACTTCTCCACTGCTTCGGCCAGCCCCATGGAGAACACCTGCGGGCCGTAGACGCGCACGTCGTCCATGGACACGGCCAACTCCTCCGGCAGCGGCTGGTGCACCCCCTCACGGCCGGCGGAGGGCTTGAGCGCCTTGCCGGGCACCGCCCAGATTCGCGGTGTGGCGGTCATGTAGCACCTGCGCGCGGCCGGGATCTCCACCTGGTCGTGCACCACCGTCCAGCGCTTCTCCACGCTCCCGGAGGACCGGTGCGCCTCGTCGCAGACCATCAACTCCAGCGGCTCCAGCACCTCACCCTGGGTCTTCGGCCAGTAGTAGTAGGCCTCTGCCACGGCGTTCACCGAGGCGTAGGTGGCGAACAGGGTCAGGGGCCGCCGGCCCTTGCGCGCCTCGGAGACCCAACTCCCGATGACCAGACCGTTGGTGGAGGCCAGCACCCCGGAGGGCAGTTCGTCCTGGACCAGGGAGCACACCGCCCGCATCTCCCCGGAACGGCCGGCTGCCCGCCAGGAGCCGATCATCTGGGTCAGCAGGTTCAGCGTGGGCACCACCACCAGGACCACACCGCGGGGCGCCAGGCGTTGGGCCGCGAACGCGCCCACGTAGCTCTTCCCGGTGCCGGTGGCCATCTGCACCGTCACCCGCAGACCACCCGGGGCCGACTGCCTCGGACGCGGCGTCAGACCCCGCACGATGGCCGCCACCGCCTCCTCCTGGTGTCCTCGCAGCACCACACCCTTCGAGGCCTCCACTGCCAGCAGACCCGGCTTCACAGCACCCACCGAAATTCTCCCCTCAACCGAACACTCAATCCCGTACACCGCACCGCGCGGGATTTCCTGGCATCGCGTTTCTGATACGTTCACCGGCCGGAGGTCGAGAACCTCAGAGTCGGAAAACCAATTCGCTTTAACGCTCGAATGTCAGCCAGAATCTGAATCGCAAGAAAGGCATGCGAGCGAGGACTCGGAGGCTTGCTTCGACAGGATCAGCCGACAAGGTATGGTTGATACACTCTGGCTCGTTGCTCACCCGACCAAGGTAGCGCACCCCGGCGTCCCGTGAGGGTGAAAGATTGGTCCAGCCCGTGGACTAGACCAATCGAGCGAGAGTGAAGGCGACCCGCACACGCCCCCAAGCAGCCCCCACCGCCCTAGTCAGCCCGCAGTGAGACCAACCAAAAACCCAGCCAAATCATATGAACGAGCATCAGCCACCCAGGCCGGCGGAGCGAAGCGGAGACGGCCGGCCCGAAAGCGAAGCGTCGGGCCCGACCTGACCGAAGGTCAGGTCCAGGGCACGCGGAGCGGGTCCCGCCCCACGCGAAGCGTGGGGTTCCGGCCGAGGCGGTCGCCGTAGTGGCCGAACAGCACCGCCCCGACCGGGCGGGCCAGGAAGGCCACG
>NZ_JBSGEL010000078.1:0-34340 GCF_053602875.1 Kitasatospora sp. NPDC004289
CCCTGGGAGAGCGGTGGAGGCGAGGGCGAGGAGGACGACCGCTCCGGCGAGGGGGAGGGCGAGGGTCGGGGCCGCCACTGCTCGGCGGCCGCCCGGGGTCTCGCGGAGGGCTAGAGGCCCTTGAGGACGGTCTCGATCTGGTTCAGCACGTCGATCGAGGTGCCGTAGCGGTCCGTGGTGGCGTAGCCGACCGGCACGACCTTCCCGGCCTTGACGGCCTTGAGGTTCTGCCAGGAGGGCTGCTTCTCCAGGTCCTTGGTGTCCTGCGGCACCTGGCCGGTGGCCACGGTCTTGGGCACCAGGATGACGTCCGCGTCGCCGAGCACGTCCAGCTTCTCGGTCGAGTAGGTGACCTCGTGCTCCTTGTCGTCCGCCGAGGCGGTGGAGAACTGGGCGCCCGCGTCGGCCAGCACCCGGCCGACCCAGCTGGTCTTGGTGTCGACCAGGAACTCGCCGCCGCCGTAGGAGGAGGCGATGGTCCACTTCACCGAGTTGAGCTTGCCCGCGTAGTCGGCCTTGAGCTTGGCGGCCTTGGCCTCGTAGTCCGACTTCAGCTTCTTGAACTCGGCCTCCTTGCCCACAGCGGTGGCGATCTTCTCCTGCGCGTTCAGCAGGTCGACCGGCTTGTCCACGGCGAAGTAGAGCACCGGGGCGCCGAGGCCCTCCAGCTTCTTGATGCCCCAGTCGAAGGCGCTGGCGCCCTCCACCACGATCAGGTCGGGGCGGAGCGAGGCGATCTTCTCGATGTTGAGCTCGACACCGGAGCCGATCGGCTCGATCTTCGCCGCCGCCTCCTTCTGGGTCGGCAGCAGCTCGACCGGGTTGTTCTCGTCCAGGGTCGAGGTGCCGACCGGCTGGACGCCGAGGTCGAGCAGCGCGCCGGTGGCGTACGAGACGGTGACGATCCGCTCGACCTTCGCCGGGACGGTGATCGTGCCGTTGGTGGCCTGGACGGTCTTCGGAGCAGCGGCGGAGGCCTTGGCGTCGCCGGAGGTGCTCGCGTCCTTGGCGGCGTCGGAGCCGCAGGCGGCCAGCGAGAGCACCGCGGCGGCCGTGGCGGCGGCGGCGATTCTGCGGCTGGTCAGGACACGGGTGTTCATGGTTCTCCTAGAAGGGGGGAGGTGCGAAGTTCTGTGCTGTGCAGTGCTGACGGCGGGTCAGGGCGCGAGGGCGGCGGCCCAGCCGGCCAGGGTGGGGGTGGGGGAGAGTTCGACCAGGTCGGCGAAGCCGAGGGTGGCCCCGCGGGTGCGCCAGGTCTCCACCAGGCTCATCAGCCGGATCGAGTCCAGCCCGAGGTCCCGCAGGTCGTCCTCGTCCCCGATCGCCTCCGGCTCCTCGCCGAGCACCTCGGCGAGATCGGCCCGCAGGCTCTCCAGATCGAGTCCAGGCATCGCGCAGTCCGTTCGTTGGTAGTGGTCACCCCAGGGGCGCGAGGCTCTGCTGATGTGCGGCTCCGCCGCGCGGGCGCGCAGCAGCAAGGCATGCCCCGGTTGCCGGGTACGGGCGTTCACTTGCAAGTGGCTCTCCGCACCCGGCGATCGGGCCACCTTCTTCCGCTGCGCGCCCGCGCGGCGGAGCCGCACGTCAGCAGGGCCTCGCGCCCCTGCGGGCGCACCGCTATCCGACGCTCGTGCGCAGCCGCGCGGCGGTGCGCCGCAGCAGCAGCGAGTCGCTGATCTCACCGGAGCGGACCGCCAGCGTCGACAGCAGCGACGACGTGATCCCGTGGGTGTGCTCGGTGCCGCCCTGGAGGTAGATCCCGACCTCCACGTGCTCGGCGGTGAGCACCCGGTGGTCGCGGTCGACCCGCAGGCGCCCTCCCCCGTCCACCAGGCAGTCGGCCGCCAGCTCGCCGAGCAGCTCACGCGGGTCGACGTGGGCGTACCCGGTGGCGAGCACCACCGCGTCCGAGTCGAGGCCGTACTCCTCGCCCGTGGCGAGGTTCCGCACCTGGGCGCGGGCCCCGTCCGCCACTTCCTCGACACCGACCAGGCGGGTGGTATTGAGCATCCGCAGGCGCTCCTGGCCGGCCACCTTCTCCTGGTACACCGTGCGGTACAGCTGCTCGATCAGATCACCGTCCACCACCGAGTAGTTGGTGTTGGCGTGCAGGTCGAGCAACTGCTGCTTCACCGGCTCCGGCGCGCCGTAGTAGTGGTCCACGGCCTCGGGGTCGAAGATCCGGTTGGCGAAGGGGCTGTCGTCGGCGGGGCTGTAGCCGTAGCGCGAGAAGACCGCGCAGACCTCGGCCTCGGGGAAGGCGCGGTGCAGGTACTCCACCGCCTCGGCGGCGGACTGCCCGGCCCCGACGACGGTGAACCTGCGGTGCTTCAGCTCCGTCAGCTCCGGTGCGCGGTGGAGCAGGTCACGCGTGTGCCAGACCCGCTCCCCCGCCGTGACGCCGGCCGGCAGGCACGGCGTGAGGCCGGTCCCGACCGACAGGTTCCGCGCCCGGTGCGTCCGCCGTTCCGCCCCGCCCGCCGCGGCCTCGGTCACGACCTCCACCGCCACCGTGCGGCCCGCCTCGACCACCGGCCGGACCTGGACCGCGCTGCGGCCGTAGTCCACCGCGTCGGTGAACTCCGCGGCGCACCACTCCAGGTAGTCGTGGAACTCGAGGCGGGTCGGGTAGAAGGACTTCTGGTTGATGAAGTCGGCCAGCCGGTCCCGCTCCTGGAGGTAGCAGAGGAAGCTGAACCGGCTGCGCGGGTCCCGCATCGTGACCAGGTCCTTGAGGAAGGCGACCTGCATGGTGGCGCCCTCCAGCAGCATGCCCCGGTGCCAGCCGAAGCGGTCCTGCCGCTCCACGAAGCGGGCGGAGAGCGTCTCCTGCGGGTTCCGCTCGTTGTGCGCATCGACGGCGATGGCCAGCGCCAGGTTCGCGGGGCCGAAGCCGATGCCTATCAGGTCCTCGGCACCGGCGTCCTGCCCCGGGCTGGTCTCGCGCAGACGCGACATCGTGTTCCTTCCGTTGGAGTCAGAGAGGAGTTGATTGATTAGGTAAGGCTTACCTAATCAACCTCTCGCATGACTGATCGAGAGTCAAATTCGGTATGTGCACCAACTAAGGAAGGACCGTGGTCCCCGCACCCGAGCCGCCCAGCGCCGCCAGCAGGCTGTGGTGCACCCGCCCGTCCAGCACCTGGGCCGCACCCACCCCGGAGCGCACCGCCCGCAGGCAGGCCTCCATCTTGGGCAGCATCCCCCCGGCCAGCGAGGGCAGCAGCCCTTCCAGCTGACCGGCGGTCAACTCCCCTATCACCTCGACGGATTCGGGCCAGTTCGCATACAGCCCCGGCACGTCCGTGAGCATCACCAGCACCTCGGCGCCCAGCGCCACGGCCATCGCCGAGGCGGCGGTGTCGGCGTTGACGTTGTAGACGTGGCCGTCCGCCCCACGGGCGATCGAGGAGATCACCGGAATCCGGCCGTCGGCGATCAGCGCCCGCACCGCACCGGCCTCGACGCTCACCACGTCGCCCACCAGCCCGATGTCCACCTGCTCTCCGTCCACCTCGGCGTACCGCTTCACCGCCGTCATGGTGTGCGCGTCCTCCCCCGTCAGCCCCACCGCCAGCGGCCCGTGCCGGTTCAACAGCCCCACCAGCTCCCGCTGCACCTGGCCGGCCAGCACCATCCGCACCACGTCCATCGTCTCCGGCGTGGTCACCCGAAGCCCCGCCGTGAAGCTCGACTCCAACCCCAGCCGGTCCAGTTGGGAGCTGATCTGCGGCCCGCCCCCGTGCACCACGACCGGATGCACCCCCGCCCGATGCAGGGCGACCACGTCCCGGGCGAAGGCCGCCTTCAACTCCTCGTCCACCATGGCGTTCCCACCGAACTTCACCACCACGATCCGGCTGGCCAACGGACTCCCCTTCGAAAAGACTTAGGTAAGGTTTACCTTACTGTCTTCTCGGGGCATCCGTCACCACCCCGACCGCCCTGACCACGCGTCAGCGCCCCTCCCCCGGGGCCGGAACGGCCGGTGCCCCGGCGGACCGCCGAAGCGGAGCGCCGGGGCACCGGGGTCGTACGTGTCGCGCGGGGCTCAGAAGTCGGCCGAGACGGTCACCCCCGCGAAGCCCTGCCGCGCCTGCAGGCTGAAGAACACGTAGCCGGCCGGCGGGTCGGTGACGGTCAGGGTCTCCGCGTTGTCCGGCCCGGCCGAAGCCGTCACGTAGGCGTTGTCATAGGCCCAGCCGTAGGGGTTGTAGCGCAGGTCTCCGTTGCCGGTGCCGCCGCCGGCGGTCACCCGCAGCTGCCTGGTGCCGGCCGGGACCAGGACGAAGAAGTGCGCGTAGTTCCCGGTGGTGGCCCAGACGTCGGTCCGGGCGCAGTTCGCGCCCAGCTGCCGCCGGTCGCCGCCGCACTCCGCCAGTACGGGGCCGGTCGGCACCACGGCGCAGGCACCGGCGGCGCAGCGGTTCAGCCACTGGTCGAAGTCGGCGTCGTAGCGGGTGCCGATGGTGGTCTTCAGCAGGGTGCGGGCGCCTTCCCAGTCACCGGCGCGGTACTTCGCCAGCACCGCGTCCGCGTCCGCCCGGTGCTGCTCCAGCATGTAACGGACCGCCAGGTAGCCCCACCGGTAGGTGCGGTCCTGGGTGGTGTTGGCGTACGTGGTGTCGAAGAGCTCGCTGAGGCGGTAGTCGTGCCGGCCGGCGGCCAGCGTGATCGCGGCCTGGTTGACCTGCTTCAGGTAGGAGGTGGCGATGTACTCGGCGAGGCCCTCGGTCCACCAGACGGTGGGGGTGACGCTGCCCTCCTCGAAGGTGCCGTACATGTCGTAGCGGGCGTCGAGGTAGTGGGTGTACTCGTGGTTGAGGTTCCACACCTCCCACTGCGGGCGCCACTCGGCCTCGTAGGCCACGAAGCGCGCGTCGTTCCCGACCCTGGCCGGATCGCCCTCCAGGTACATCCCGCCGTTGTCGGTCTTGATCCCGTAGATCGCCGCCGCCAGGGTGGTGTACTCCCAGGAGGTGTCGAAGATCACGACCTCCATCCGGGAGTTGAGGTCGTTCGCCACCGGGCCCTTGTCCCGCGCGATGGCGTGGAAGAAGGCGTCCTGGCCCGTCAGGCTGGCGCAGGCACCGGCCAGTTGGGCGGTGGTGGCCGCCTGGGCCCGGATGGTGATGCTCGGACCGCAGGCGTGGGAGACGGTCAGGTTGGCCGCCTTGAGCCGCTCGGGTTCCTCGCAGGTGCCGTAGTAGCCGCAGTTCTCCGGGTCGGAGTAGCGGATCGAGGCGACCACGGCGGCGCGCTGGTAGCGGGTGTCGCCGGTGACCGAGGAGCGGTCCAGCAGGGTGCGCAGCATCGGCTGGAGCCGGGGCCGGAAGTCGGGGTGGGCGACGAAGCGGCCGAGCTCGTTGACGGAGTGCCAGAACACCCGGCGGTCGGGACCGCTGAGCAGCGCCTGGTTGCGCAGGGTGAAGCCGTACAGTGCGTCCAGCACGCCCCGGTCGGCGCGGACGGCGTCCACGAAGCCGGGCTGGGAGTGGCCGGTGTAGAGCAGGGTGAAGACCGGGTTCACCGCCCAGGCCAGGTTCTGCCGGTCCCAGGTGGCGCTGTCGTAGGCGTTCAGCAGCCGCTTGACGATCGGCAGGTAGCGGGTGCTCTCCCGCAGGCAGTCCAGCAGGACGGCGGCCCGGGTGAGCGGATCGGCGTTGGCCGAAGTGACGTCCCCCGAGCGGGGGTTGGCGAAGAAGGCGTCCACCGCCGCCCGGACGGCGGTCCGCAGGGCGGGGCTGTAGGGGCCCTGCGCGGCGGTGTTGGTGGACTGCCAGAAGTAGCCGGCCTGGAGGTAGTACATCAGCTGGACGATGCGCCCGCCGTTGTCACCCCGGTAGGCGGTGGCGGCCTCGGCCGCCGCGTTGGCCACGGCGGTCATCTGCGGCTCGCCGAAGACCAGCCTGCCCTCGGCGGCCGGCAGCACGAACAGGCCGTTGATGCACCAGAAGTCCACCGCCTTGACCTTCTCGACCAGGGCGGCCCCGGTCCGGCCGGTGAAGTCGGAGACGGTGCAGGCGGCGGCCTCCGCGTCCGCCGCCGCGGCACCGGACCCCTTGGCGGCGGCCGGCTCCGGCCGCCGCGGGGCGAGTTGGACCGGTGCCAGGCTGTCCGGCGCCAGGGGTTCGTCCCGGGCCGCCTCGCCCTGCACGGTGGGCGGGGTGGCGGTGGCCGGGCCGGGCATGGGGGTCTCGGCCCGACCGTCCGGTGCGACGGCGGCGGACCCGATGGGGGCGGGGGCCGCGGCCCGCCCGGTGGGAGCGGACAGGCCGACGGCCAGCAACAGGATCAGGGTGATCGTCAGGAGCCTTGCCGACTGCGGGAGTCGCCAAGGGCGTGAGGTGCTCACGTGGGGGTGCTCCGGTGTGCTCATCGGCCGCGCAGTGGGGTGCGGCCGGTGCGGGGTAGCGGACCGGCGAAGCACCGGTGGCCCGTCGGCCTCCGGTACGAACACGGTGGGGAATGCCCCATACCATGGCACATGTCACACCCCACCGGAACACGGATTTCGGCCACCTGTGCGCGATCCTGTTCGGATCCGGTGCTCGACGGCTCTCCCCGCTTCGGATCCCGTGCGGTTCCGTGCGTTCGACGACGGCCGGCCCCGGCCGACCGCAACGCTGACGGTCGCTCACACACCGTGCCCCGTGGCCGGATCCGCCGCCCTCGCGGCGCGGGCGGGCGCGTCCCCGCCTACCTCTTGACCGCCACCAGCGCGTTCGGCAGTCGGCGCTCGTACGGGGAGCTCCGGTCCGGGGTGCCCCAGTCGTCCATCGGGTTGTTCTGGAGGACGCCGTTCACCACCAGGCCGGTGTCACCGCCGCAGCCCATCGAGAGGGCCTGCTCGGCACCGAGCCACCGCATCAGGTGGGCCGTCTCCAGGAAGGTCATGCCCACGCTGGCGCTCGGGTCCCGGCCGTCCACGGTGACCATCTGGATCTTGCCGTCGGCCGTGACGCCGACCAGGGTCCGGGGATGCCGCTCGGCCGATCCGTTGTTGGGCCTGCCGTTCGCCGCGACCAGCCCGTTGGCCCTGACGTTGAGGTAGGGCTGACCGTCCCGCAGCAGGGACGGCCCGCACCCTCCGGCGACCACCCCCAACTCGCCGCTGGTGATGGACTTCCCGGTCGGGGTGTCCAGGATGTCGGCGGACGGCTTGAGCACCGTTCCCGTCGCCTGGTACTTCATCAGCCAGTCCCTGCCGGCGCCGATGCCCTGCAGTACGAGCTTCCCGGCCGGGACCGGGACCCCGGGCTGGTGCACCCCTTGGACCACCCAGCCGGAACTGAGCAGCAGCTCGAAGGGCTCCGCCCCGAGGTCCGGCGAGACCGCCGGCACCTGGGTGCCCCACTCCGGCCTGATGACCGTGAGGTCGTCCGGGTTGGTGCAGGGGAAGTTGCGGCGCGGTGCCGCCTCCTCGGGCTTCGCGCTCTCGAAGCCGCAGCCGATGACGTAGCCCGCAGGGCGGTTGACACCGAAGACCCTGCGCGGGTCCGGCTGCCCGGTGACGGGGTCGGTCGCGGTCACCTTGACCGTGGTACTGACCTCCCCGATCCGGGCGGGGACGATCGGACCGGCCTGGTTCGCCGGGTTCCTGCCGTTCAGCACCAAGGCGCTGCGGCCGTTGTTGGCCTCGCTGTCGATCCGGTTGTTCCGCACCAGGACCCCCTGGACGTCCCCGGTGTAGGTGTCCGGTGCCGGCACCCCCGGCTGGTACTTCCCCGGCACGCCCTCGGAGGCGTTGATCCCGACCACGGCGCCGCTCGCCCTGACCATGTCCCGCACCGAGTTCGGATTGGCCATCGTCCCGCCGAACGTGCTCTGGACGTCGTACTTCGCCGGATCGACGGTCACCACCCGGACCGACCACGGCCCGGTCGTCGGACGCCCGTCCAGGGCGTCGTAGAGCACCCGGGCCGTGTAGCGCACCGGCTTGCCGTCCACGACGACCGGCTGACCGTCCTTCAGGACGTACCCCAGCTTCCCCCCGTCCTGGAAGGCGGCGGCCTCGGCCTTCGACCCGAAGCTCCCGACCCGGACGGCCCAGGCCACGGGCGCGTCGGCCGCCGGGACGTCCCCGGCCCAGCCGTCCGCGACCGTGGGGGCGGAGACCGGCACGGCGCGCACCAGCCCAACCAGCGCGGGCACGTCCTGGACGAGCTTGGCCACCAGCGCGTCCGCATCCGCCTTCCGGGTCTTCAGGACCTCGGTCCCCTCCGGCTGGTAACGGACCGACAGACTCCAGTGATCGCCGGCGGCATCCCCGAACGGCGCACCCGAGGCGAAGCCCTGACTGTACGTCCGGTAGCTGATCCCGTCCGCGATCTGCTGCGGCCCGTCCTTCGGCCACGCCACCGTCCACGTCCGCGGGTCGGCCGGATCGTACGGACCGACCGGCATCTGACCCGGCGGCGGGGAGACCGGCGGGGTCCCGACGGCGAACGAGCTCGACGGCACCGCGACGGGCACCATGCCCAGCACCAGGAGCGCCGGAAGCAGGGAGCGGATCTTGCGCATGTTCACCCTCGTGGTTCGTACGACAGCAGAAGGACCGGACCGGACCACCTCGTCCGCAACCGCCGATGATCTTCCCACGATCACCTCCGCCCGCCCTCCCGCGTTGGCCGATGCTCCAGGAACACCCGTCGGCGCAGATCCGCCTCGGTGCCGGTCATGCCGGTGGTGGAGGACTGCGGCCGGAGCGGCAGTGCGTCTCCTCCGCCCGGCACGTGGTCGACCTGAAGGCGGATCAGCGCTCCTTCGATGAGGGGAAGTTCATGGTCGTGGTCGGTCCAGGCAGAGCGGGTGGTGAGCTGCGGGTGCGGGTGGTTCCAGGCCGTCGCCCGCGCGGCGCCGTACCGGTCGGCCTCCCGGGCCGCCGCCGGGGGTCGGACCCTGTTGGCACAATGCGCGGCGTTGCCGGAGCATGATGGGGTGCTGACCCTGGATGAAGCGATCAAGCAGTTGGAGCACCGGCAATCGGGCAAGCGACGCGCAGCCGCACTACGGCTGCGGCGGCTGGCCGAACCGGCGGCGGGCGAGGCCGTCTTCGCAGCGCTTCGACGTGAACTCGATGACCCGCGGACCTGGGAGACCCAGTATCAGCTGGTGATGGCGGTCGGTGCTTGCCGCCACCAACCGGCGGCCGGGTTCCTCGCCGAACTCGCCGCGAGGCCGTTCGAGGCGACGATGGTGTACACCGCCATCGGCGACGCGCTGACGCGCCTGGGTCTGGACCGCGGGGCGGAGGACGAGGAGCTGCGCCGGTGCCTGGGCAGCGGGACCCCGCTGCTCGTCGAGGGTGCGCTCCGGGCGCTGGCGACGGTCCGGCCACCGCTTCGGCACGAGACCGTCGAAGAGGTGCTGGACTTCCTCGCACCGCTGCCGCCGGGGTCGGCAGTGCGTTTCTGGCCTGCGGTGGCGGCAGTGGACTGGTCCGGCGAACGAGTGCGGGACTTCCTGACGGCCTGCGCGGGCGACCCCCACGCGGGCGTGGCCCGGGCCGCGCAGGACTCGCTGGCCGGACGCTACCAGGACTACCGGCCGCTGTAGGCGGCCCGGTCGTCCGGGTGTGCCCGCCGGTCTGACGGGTCGCCGGGAGCCCTGACCGCACGGTGGTACCCGGCCGCAGGGGCCGGGCACCACCGTCGGTTCAGACCAGCTGCTCCACCCGCACCCAGTCCACCGCGAGCACCGCACCGCCCCCCGCCACCTGGTCCACGCTGGACTGCGGCAGGCCCCAGAACGGGGTGGTCACCTTGTTCCAGCCCGCCGGATAGGCGCCGCCGAGCGCGAAGTTGAGGATCACGTACTGGGGGTGGTCGAAGACCCAGGCGCCCCGGGTGGCCTGGGTCTTCTGCCGGGTGACCTCCAGGTAGCGGACGCCGTCCACCGAGAAGCGCATCGCCGTCGGGGTCCACTCGACCGCGTAGACGTGCCAGCCGGTGACGTCCTGCCCGGCCGGGAAGCGGTACAGCGCACCGATGTTGCCGTCCGCCGAGTAGCCGGGGCCGTGCAGGGCGCCGCTGATCCAGGACGGGTAGCCGATGTTCTCCATGATGTCGGTCTCCCCGCAGCCGGGCCAGGAGACCGCCGGGTCGTCCACGTCGGCACCCAGCAGCCAGAAGGCGGGCCAGAGGCCGTCCCCGGCCGGGAGCTTCATCCGGGCGCTGACCCGGCCGTAGGTGAACGTGAACGAGCTGCTGGTGTCGATCCGGCCCGAGGTGAAGCGGTAGCTGCCGCCACCGGGGGCGGTGTGGCCGTTCGGCACGTACCGCGGGGTGATGAGGAGTTGACTGCCGCTCACCCGCAGGACGCCCGGATCGTCCACGTAGGCCTGCGACTCGCCGTTGACCGAGCCCATGGTCGAGCCGGTCACCACCACCCGCCAGCGGCCGCGGTCCAGCGCGGAGCCCTCGAAGTCGTCGAACAGTACGGTGCGGTAGGTGCCGGTCCGCTCACCCGGCTGGACCGGGTACTCGGCCGCGGCCGAGCCGCCGGTGCCCCAGACCTGGAACTCGTAGAGCGAGTAGCCGAACTGGGCCGTGTACGGGGCCGGGCTGTAGAACCGGCGGCGCTTCACGCCGAGCATCCGCACGTACCGGCCGGTGACGGCGGCGGGCAGGGTGATCCGGTCGTGGATCCCGGCCGAGCTGCCGGGCGTTCCGATGTCGGCGTCCCGGGCGGCGACTTCGGCCGCCGTGGGCTGGTGCACGGTGCGCCAGGTGCGGTTGTCGTCGGAGACCTGGATCCGGTAGTCCACCGCGTAGGCGGCCTCCCAGTACAGGTCGAAGCCGGTCAGCCGGGCGGTGGCGCCGAGGTCCACGCCGACCCAGCGGCTGTCGCTCCAGTCGCTGGACCAGCGGGTGGTGTCGCCGGTCAGGCCGTCCGGCACCCCGCCGTCGAAGGCGTGCAGCGGGCTGTGCCCCGCGTCCTGGTACCGGTCACCGTAGGCGGGGTGACGCAGCGCCAGGTTGGCGGTGGTGGCGGAGGCCGGGGCGGGCGGGCCGCCGAAGACCTGGAACGAGAACAGCGAGTAGCCGTACGGGGTGGCCCGCCGGATGCCGCGCATCCGGACGTACCGGCCGAGCGCGGGCTGCGGGTGGGTGTGGAGGGTGACGGTGCCGCCGGTGCCGGCGTTCTCGGTGTAGACCGACTGCCAGACCGTGCCGTCCTGGGAGACCTCGACGGCGTACTCCAGGCCGAAGGCGGCCTCCCAGACCAGCACCACCCGGGTGATCCGCAGGACGGCGCCGAGGTCAACGGCCAGCCAGGCCTGGTCGGCGAACTCGCTGGAGAACCGGCTGGTGGGGTTGGCGTCGAAGGCCTGGGCGGCTGACAGGTGGGGGGCCTCGCTGCCGGAGCTGGTCGCGGCGGCGGGACGGGCCGCGTAGGCGGCGGCCGCCCGGTCGGTGTCCCAGCCGGGTTCGGCGCCGGGCTCGGCGGCGCCGGCGGAGACGGGCGTGAGGACGGGCAGGGCCAGGGCGGCGGCTCCGGTGGTGGCGGCGAGCAGCACGGAGCGCCGGGTGAGCGGCTCGGACATGGGGGAGCTCCCAAGGGTGGGGGGTGGGAGGTGCGGCCACTTACTTCGCGACGAGATTTAACGCTTGAGAAAAGTGGCCGTCAAGAGTCCGCGTCAGCTCGGCCGGTTCGACGGGCCGTCAACTGGCCTTCTGCTCGGGCTCGTTCGCGGTCATCCGAAATGCGCTTGCCTGCCCCGGTACCCGGTTTCCTAGGATCGTCGGATGACGGACATCAGCCACCCCGCCAAGCCGCTCCCCGGAGACCGGGTCGCCATCCTCTCCCCCGCCGCCGGCCTGCCCGGACTGCTCCCGCTCCCGTACGAGCTCGGACTGCGCCGTCTGCGCGAGGAGTTCGGCCTGGAGCCGGTCGAGTACCCGACCACCCGCGCGACCGACGCCACCGCCGAGGAGCGCGCCGCCGACCTCCACGCCGCCTTCGCCGACCCCTCGATCAAGGCCGTGATCGCCAGCATCGGCGGCGACGACCAGCTGACCGTGCTGCGCCACCTCGACCGCGACCTGCTGCGCGCCAACCCCAAGCCCTTCTTCGGCTACAGCGACAACACCAACCTGCTGCTCTTCCTGCGCAACGCGGGCATGGTGGCCTACCACGGCGCCTGCGTGATGGTCGAGCTCGGCCGCCCCGGCGCCCTGCACCCGCTCACCGCCGCCTCGCTGCGCGCCGCGCTGCTCGGCTCCGGCCCGTACGAGCTCACCGCCGCCGCGGAGTACGGCGACGTGGTGGGCCGCTGGGACGACCCGGCCACCTTCGACGCGGAGCCGCTGATGGAGCCCGTCGAAGGGTGGACGTGGCACAACGCCGACCGGGTGGTCGAGGGCCGCGCCTGGGGCGGCAACGTCGAGATCCTCTCCTGGCTGATGATGGCCGACAAGGAGATCGGGACCCTGGAGGAGCACGAGGGCGAGGTGCTCTTCCTGGAGACCTCCGAGGACATGCCGCGCGCGCAGGAGATCTACTACATCCTGCGGAACATGGGCGAGCGCGGGCTGCTCCAGCGCTTCCCCGCCCTGCTCTGGGGCCGGGCCCGCGCCTGGTCCTTCGAGCAGCCGCTGGACGCCGCCGCCAAGGCCGTCTACCGGCGGGAGCAGCGCGAGGCCGTGCTGCGCGCGATGGCCGAGTACGCGCCCGACACCATGGTGGTGTTCGACGTCGACCTCGGACACACCGACCCGCAACTGGTCATCCCGGTCGGCGGCGCCGTCCGGGTGGACGGCCCGGCCCGCCGGATCACCGTCACCTACTGAGCGCCCCGGCCCGGTACGGCCCGGCCGCGGAGCCTTCCCGGCCGGGCCGTACCGGGAGGGCTCCGTGACGGCGCCTCACATCAGCGGCTGCACGTCCCCCGTGGTGAGCGTCTGGCCCACGGGGGCGGTGGCCAGGTCACCCGGCGGGATGCCGGGGTGGTGCCCGGCGCCGGCGGTGGCCGCGGCGGCGTCCTCCTCGGCCAGGGCGATGTGGGAGAGGATCCGGTAGCGGTCACCCCGGTAGACGGAGTGGACGTACTCGACCGGGCGGCCCTCGCGGTCGGTGGTGAGGCGCTCGAACTGCAGGGCCGGGGAGAAGACCGGCACGCCGAGCAGGCCCGCCTCCTTCTCGTTCACCACGGTCGGCTCGATCGACTGCACCGCGTGGTGCACCCTCACCCCGTGGCGCCCGCGCAGCAGTTCGTAAAAGTCGCCGCTCTCCATGTCCGCCGGAGCCAGCCCGGGCACCAGCGCGGCCGGGACGTGCAGGTGCTCGATGGCCATCGGCTCGCCGTCCACCAGCCGGAGCCGGGCGATGTAGACGATCCCGGCCATCGGCGGCAGCTGGAGCTTGCGGCCGACCCGGGCACCCGCCTGGACCTCGGAGAACTCCAGCACCCGACCGGCCCAACTGCCCGACGCCCGGGGCAGGGTGAAGCCGTGGTCGGCGGGGGCCGCCAGCTCCTGGGTGATCTTCGCACGGGCCACGAACATGCCCCGGCCGTGCTCGCGGACGATCAGCCCGGTGCTCACCAGCCCGTCCACCGCAGCCCGCAGGGTCGGCCGGGAGACTCCGAGCCGCTCGCAGAGCACCCGCTCCGACGGGATCGGATCGCCCGGCGCCCCGGCCTCCACCAGGTCCCGAAGGTAGTCCCTGACCCGGGTGCGCTTGTACGCCGAGCCCACCGCCTCCGCCATCGCGCCCCTCCTCTCGTGCCGCCGACCTGCACGGAACTTACCAGTTCGGCCCGTCCGGGCACAGACGTTCGAGAACGAAATCCCGACCTCCTCATCCCTGCCCCTTGCACCGCAAGGGTGATGCCCGCCGAATGGTCTACGCCACTCGCCGTTGACCAGTTCTCCGACTGGTAAGGCCCGGGGTCGGAAAAGCACGGGACACCGGGCGGACCACCTCGGCATACTCCCGGCATGGACAACTACGAGGGCCCCGCGACCCTGGAGTGGTGGGCGAACCCGTCGATGTGCCTCGGCGTCTTCCCGGTCCGGGTCGAGGTCTCCGTCACCGGGACGGACTGGCGGTGCGCCGCCGTCTTCGCGCCGGAGCTCTCCGGGGCCGGGCGCGAGGAGTTCGGCTTCCTGATGGAGCTCGACCCGTACTTCGACCTGCGCCTCGAGGACGGCGGCGTCGTCTGGGTGGAGGCCGAACCCTGGGACGGGGACGGCCCGTTGAGTCTCGTCGTCGCCGAGGAGGTCCCCCGGGTGGCCCAACTGCCGTGACCGGTGGGGGCGGGCGGCGTTGGGCAGGGACCGTCGTCGTCCGATCGGCCAGGGAGAACCCCGTGCGCAGGACCGTCCTTCTCGTCACCGCGGTGCTCGTCGCCGCGCTGCCCGCCGCCGCCTCGGCGGCCGGTCCCCGGGGCCTGCTGCCGCAGCAGAGCGTCGCGCTGGACGCCCACGCCGGGGACGGCTCGGTCGGCGGGATCGCCCGGCTCACCGTCACCAAGGAGAGCGGCGGATTCCGGCTGCGCGGCTACGTCGAGGCCACCAAGGGGTGCGTGGAGCTGAAGGTGGTCAACATGCACCTGGGCACCTACCTCGGCGGCGACACCGTGAAGAAGGCCTGCAAGCAGGAGGTCCAGGAGCGGGTGGACTCCTGGACCAGGCACACCGACGTGGTGCTCTCCGCCGTCGTCGACCACGGGCCGGACTGGGACTCCCCGATCGTCACCCTCACCGGCCACTCCTGAACCTCCCCGGACTCCCCGCCCCGGACCTGCCGGAGCGTCAGTAGCCGATCTCGACCACCGCCCGGTGGGCCGCCCGGTCCGCCAGGGAGGCCAGCAGGTAGTGGGCGAGGTCGGCCCGGGAGATCCGGCCCGGGCGGGCCAGGCGGGTGCCGACGGCCGTCCGGTAGCGGCCGGTCAGCGGGCCGTCGGTGAGCATCGGGGCGCGGACGACGGTCCAGTCCGGCGCGGCGCCGTCGGCCGCCAGCGCGCTCTCCATCGCGGCCATGTCGGCGTAGGCGTTCCGGTAACGCGGCCGCACCACGGCCCGGATGACGAGCCGTTGGAACCACGGGACGTCCGGCTCCGGGTCGAGCCCCGCCGAGGAGAGGCAGAGCAGACGGCCCACGCCGTGCTCCCGTGCGGCCGCGACCAGGTGCGCGGTGCCTCGCGAGTACACCCGGGTCGGGCCCCGGCCCTCGGTGGCGCCCAGGCAGGAGACCACCGCATCCTGCCCCGCCGCCGCTCCGCGCCAGCCCGCCGGGGCCAGCACGTCACCCGTCACCACCCGGGCCGCCCCTTCCACGACGGCGGGCAGCCGGGACGGGTCCCGGGCGACCACGGTGACCTGGTGACCGGCCGTCAGGGCCTGGCGCAGCACCTGGGCACCCGTCCCCCCGGTGGCACCGACGATCAGCAGCCTCACCGCTCCGCCCCCGCACCGACGGCCCCCGCACCGGCCAGGGCCTCGACCACGGCGACCGCGACCGCCCGCTGTCCGTCCGGGGTGAGGTGGAGACCGTCCTCCGCCTGCCGGCCCTCGGTCACGGCCCGGACGTCGATCACCGGCTCGGGGAGGGAGGCCAGCCGCCCGGCGAGCGAGGCGACATCCTCCGTCCGCCAGCTGATCCCGGCCGCGCGAAACGGCGGGTGGGCGGCGATCCGCGCCTCGTCCACCGCGCTCGGGGTGATCCACCACCAGGGCGCCGGCGGAAGGGAGTCGCGCAGCGCCCGCAGGTTGCGCCCGGTCTCCTCCTCGCTCACCAGCCGGACCCCATCGGGCCCGCCGCGCCGCAGGTCATTGGCGCCCAGCATGCAGAGCACCGCGTCCGGCGCGCGGGCCGCCAGCCACGGCGCCCGGCCGAGCGCCTCCGTGGTGGTGCAGCCGGAGACCGCGAGATTGGTCAACTCCACTTCCCTGGGCAGGAGATGACGGAGGATCTCGCACCAGGACAGCCGGTCGGCGGTGGTGCTCTCGCCGAGCACCAGCACCCGCTGCCCGGGCCGGAACGGCAGCGCCGCAACGCTGGCCGCGAAGGCCGGGTCGGACGCCAACTCCTCTGCGGTGTCCCTGGCCTGCCGCTCGAACCGGGCCAGCAGAGCCTCGTAGTCCGCGAGCTCCAGACCGAACAGCGCCGCGAGCACGGAGGCGCCGGGGCGGCCGAGGTACGGCAGCGCCCGCTCGGGCTGCTGGTACCGCACCAGCCGCTCGGCCGACACCATGACGTCAACTCCCTTGCCGCTCACGGCCGTCACCGAGCTCCTCCGGACCGGATCCGCCGCGAGGGCAGCAGGAAGCCCGCCGCCACCAGCCAGGCCAGCGCCGTGAACCGGGCCAGGGGCAGCACCGGGGCCAGACCGTCGGCGAGCAGCACCAGCACCGACAGCTCGGCCAGGCCCGCGATCGCCAGCCCGGCCATCGCGAGCCATCTGGGCAGCAGGCCTGCCAGCAGGCCGGGAACGGCCAACCCGGCCACCAGCAGGCCGAGCGGCGCCACGTGGGCCGGGCCGCCGGCGGCGAAGGCCGCCTGGTGCAGCGCCCTGATCAGGGCGGGCGCCTCGCCGAGTTCGGGGCGGGAGAGCACCCAGAGCGTCAGGCCGGAGAGGGTGAGGAAGGCCGAGGCGAGGACGCCGCCGGCCAGGGCGATGGTCGCGCCGGGAGCGCGGACGCCGAGGCGGTGGAGGCGGGCGGAGACGGTGGCGGCGTAGACGGCCAGCGGGACGGCGGCGGCGACCTGGAGGGCGCCCATCACCTGGACCGCCCGGCCGTGCTCCCGGAAGTAGGCCACCGTCCCCTCCGCGTCCCCGAACGGGGAGGGGAAGGTGTCGCCGCCGGCCAGCAGGGTGCCGAGCACCAGCCCGGCGACGAAGAGCGCGGTGAAGACCACGGCCAGGATCCCGGGCGGCGGCCCGCCCTGCCCCTCGCGGGTCCTCCCGGCCGACCCGTCGACCGGCTCGGGGCCGGGGCGGGTCTCGGACTGAACGGACATCAGTTCCCCCAGGTGAATCGTTCACAGCAGAGAATCGTTTTCCGGGCAGTACGATAACCCCGTGAGCACCCACCGGCAACCGCCCCCGACCCCGACCAACCCCGCCTTCCTACTCGCCCAGGTCGGCGGCCACGCCGCCACCCGCTTCGCCGAACGCACCGCCGAGCTCGGCCTCAACCCGCCCGACGTCGGCCTGCTGCGGATGATCGCGACCCGCCCCGGCCTCAGCCAGCGGGCCCTCGCCCAGGACCTCGGCGTCGTCCCCAGCCGAGTGGTCGCCCTGATCGACGGCCTGGAGAAGAAGGGCCTGGTCGAGCGCCGCCGCAGCACCGAGGACCGCCGCAACCACGAACTGCACCTGTCCCCGGCCGGGTTCCAGTGCCTGCACGCGGTCCGCGAGGTGGCCACCGCCCACGAGGCGGACCTGCTGGGCGCCCTCAGCCCCGCCCAGCGCACCCAGCTGACCGAGCTGCTCACCCTGGTCGCCGACGAGCAGGGCCTCACCCCCGGCGTCCACCCCGGGTACCGCCAGCTGCCCAAGAGCTCGCCCCGCCCCAAGAGCTGACCCCACCTCAGCCCGCACGCCCAGGGACAGTCCCCAGGTCAGCAAGGTCGACATCGCGTTCTAATCAGGTTAGCCTCACCTAATTCCCGTGCAGCAGCAGCGACCGGAGCGGCACGGCGTTCGCGAGGGATGACGGCACGTCACGATGGGCACCACCACTGATTCACCGGCGGCACGCTTCCAGGCCACGGAGCTCCGCCGCAGACGGGTCGGCCTCGCCGCCCTCGCCGCCGCCCTCCTCGGCGCAGCCGTGCTCTCCCTCTTCGTCGGTGCCCGCGCGCTGACCCCGGGCGAGGTCTGGCACGGACTGTTCGGTGCGCCCGACCCCGACCAGCGGCTCACCGAGGTCCGCCTCATCGTGCGGACCGTGCGACTGCCCCGTACCGTGCTCGCCGTGCTGGCCGGCCTCGCCCTGGGCGTCGGCGGCGCGCTGATCCAGGGCTACACGCGCAACCCCATCGCCGACACCGGGCTGCTGGGGGTGAACACCGGCGCCTCCTTCGCCGTCGTGTCGGCCATCTCGCTGCTCGGCCTCACCGACCCGTTCCAGTACGTCTGGTTCGCCTTCCTCGGCGCCGCCGTGGCGGGGGTCGTGGTCTTCGGGCTGTCCAGCATCGGCCGGGGCGCCGGGAATCCATTGACCCTGGCCCTGGCCGGGCAGGGGGTCACGGTCTTCCTCGCGGCGATGACCACCGCGGTCGCGCTGTCGGACAAGGCCGCGCTGAACGCCCTGCGGTTCTGGAACGCCGGCTCGGTGGCCGGGGCCGGCTTCGACGTCATCGGGCCGGTGGCCCTCTTCATCGCCCTCGGTCTCGGTCTGGCCCTCGCCACCCTGCCCACCGTCAACCTGCTCAACCTGGGGGACGACGTGGCCCGCGGCCTGGGCGTGAACATCGCCCGGATGCGGACCCTCGGCATCGTCGCCGTCACCCTGCTGGCGGGCGCGGCCACCGCGGCCTGCGGCCCCATCGCCTTCCTCGGCCTGATGGTGGCTCACCTGGCGCGCCGGCTGGCCGGACCGGACCACCGCTGGTCGGTGCCGTGCGCGGGGCTGCTCGGCGCCCTCGTCCTGCTGGGCTGCGACATCGTGGGGCGCGTGGTGGTCAGGCCCGGCGAACTGGACGCGGGCCTGCTGGTCGCCCTGCTCGGCGCGCCGTTCTTCGCGGCCATGGTGTGGCGCGGAAAGTTCAGGAACTCGTGAACGGAACCACCGGAGTGAAGCGGGCGACAACGGACAAGCCCCGGGTGACGCCGGGCGTACGGCTGGGTGGTGCCTCCTTCGCCTGGCGGCCGAGGATGCTGCTGGTCACGCTGCTCCTGACGGCCGCCGCCGGCCTGCTGTTCTGCGTCTCCATCGCGGTGGGCGACTTCCCCATCGCCCTGCCGCGGGTGGTCGCCACCCTGCTCGGCGGGGGCGAGCGGGTGGACGAGTTCGTGGTCATGGACCTCCGACTGCCGCGAGCCGCGGCCGGGCTGGTGGTGGGCGCGGCACTGGGGCTGGCCGGCGCGATCACCCAGTCCGTCGCGCGGAACCCGCTGGCCAGCCCGGACGTCCTGGGGGTGACCGGCGGCGCCGGCGCCGTCGCGGTCTTCCTGGTGACGGTGTCGGGCGGGGCGAGCACCGCGGTCCTCGGCTCGGTGGGCCTGTCGGCCGCGGCGCTGGCCGGCGGCCTCGGCACCGGGCTGCTGGTCTACCTGCTGGCCTGGCGCCGGGGCATCGACGGCTTCCGGCTGGTCCTGATCGGCGTCTCGGTGAGCGCCGTGGCCGAGGCGCTCACCACCTGGCTGCTGGCCTCGGCCGACATCAGGGACGTGGCGAGGGCCCAGGCCTGGCTGGTCGGCTCGCTGGACGGCCGCTCCTGGGAGGAGGTCCGGTTCGCGCTCTGGGCCGCCCTCGCCCTCACCGTCGTGGTGGCGGGCGCGGCCTTCCAGTTCAAGCCCCTGCACCTGGGCGACGACGTGGCGGCCGGTCTGGGCGTCCGGTACGCCCGGGTCCGGGCGGTCCTGCTGCTGTGCGCGGTCCTGCTGGCCGGCACGGCCGTGAGCGCCGCGGGCCCGGTGCCCTTCGTGGCCCTGATGGCGCCTCAGGTGGCGATGCGTCTGACCCGGTCGCCGACCCCGCCGTTGCCGGCCTCCGCCGCCGTGGGCGCGCTGGTGCTGATCGGGGCGGACCTGGTCTCGCGCACCGTGCTGCCGGTCGCCCTGCCGGTCGGCGTGGTCACCGCCGCGTTCGGCGGCCCCTTCCTGGTCTACCTGCTGGTGCGGGCGAACCGCCGCTGACCGGGCCCGGCCCCCGCCCCCGCCCGCACCCTCCCCCGACGAGCCGTCACCCCGAGAGCAGAGGAAGAGCCTTGACCGTCCAGAACACCGCCGAGCCGGGGACCGGCACCGCCCGGCTGGCAGCCGTGGGGGTCACCGTCGGGTACGGCGAGCGGACCGTGATCGACGCGCTGGACGTGACGATCCCCCGGGGCGAGATCACCACGATCATCGGCCCCAACGGCTGCGGGAAGTCCACCCTGCTGCGCACCCTCTCCCGGCTGCTCAAGCCGACCCGGGGGACGGTCGTGCTGGACGGCGAGGACATCGGCCGGCTCAGGACCAGGGAGGTGGCGAAGAAGCTCGGCCTGCTGCCCCAGTCCCCGACCGCGCCGGACGGGCTGACGGTGGCCGACCTGGTGGCCAGGGGTCGTCACCCGCACCAGAGTTGGCTGCGGCAGTGGTCCTCGGACGACGCCTCGGTGGTCGAGCGCGCGCTGGAGATGACCGGGGTGGCCGAGCTGGCGGACCGTCCGGTCGACACCCTCTCGGGCGGTCAGCGCCAACGCGTGTGGATCTCGATGACCCTCGCCCAGGGCACCGACCTGCTGCTGCTCGACGAGCCCACCACCTACCTGGACCTGGCGCACGCCGTCGAGGTGCTCGACTTGGTCGAGGACCTGCGGGAGACCGGGCGCACCGTGGTCATGGTGCTGCACGACCTCAACCTGGCCGTGCGGTACAGCGACAACCTGGTGGTGATGAAGGCCGGTTCGGTGCTCGCCCAGGGACACCCGCGGGACGTGGTGACCGCCGCCCTGCTGGAGGACGCCTTCGGCCTGCGGGCCGAGGTGGTCGAGGACCCGGTGAGCGGTGGCCCCCTCGTGGTGCCGGTCGGTCGGACCCGGGCACGGCGGGAGCAGCCCGAAACTTAGGCTAGGCTTACCTAATCTGATCATCGTGACGCAGTCCGCCCCACGGGTGCGCCGATGCCCCGACGGACCGTCAGAAAGCAAGGGATCCCGGATGCTCCTCGATCGCACCACTCGCACGAGCCCCTGGCAGCGGGTGGCGGTGACCGCCGCCGCCGCAGCGCTCGGGGCCGGGCTGCTCGCGGGCTGCGGTTCCGGTTCGTCGGCCGAGGAGACCAAGGGCGGCACGGCGGCCTCGGGCGCCTTCCCCGTCACCGTCGAGCACGCCTTCGGCTCGACCACCGTCGCCAAGGCCCCCCAGCGCGTGGTCTCCGTCGGCTACACCGACGACCAGTCGGTGCTCGCCTTCGGCATCAAGCCGGTCGGCATGGTCGACCAGTACCCGAACCCGGCGGGCACCAGCCCCGACATCAACACCCAGTGGCCGTGGGTGAAGGACAAGTGGGGCGACGCCAAGCCCGAGGTCATCATGAGCAACGGCGACAGCGGCCCCAACTACGAGAAGATCGCGGCCCTCCGGCCCGACCTGATCGTCGCCGTCTACTCCGAGATCGACCAGGCCGCCTACGACAAGCTGTCGAAGATCGCCCCGACCGTCGGCCGCACCAAGGCGGAGAAGGAGCCCTTCAGCGCTCCGTGGCAGGACAACGCCCTGCACATCGCCAAGGCGCTCGGCAAGGCCGACGAGGGCCAGAAGATGGTCCAGGGCATCAACGACAAGCTCGCCGAGGTCAAGAAGGCGCACCCGGAGTTCGCCGGTCAGACCGCCGTCGCGCTGTCCTGGTACAAGGACTCGCTGGCCCCGTTCACCACCACCGACGTGCGCGGCCAGCTGCTGGCCGGCATGGGCTTCAAGGGCCAGACCGAGATCGACAAGATCGCGGGCGACAAGTTCTACACCACCCTGTCGCCCGAGCGGACGGACCTGGTGGACGTCGACCGGGTGTTCGTCATCAACGACAAGTCGGACACCGACGCGCTGAAGAAGTTCGACCTCTTCACCAACCTGAAGGTCGCCAAGAACGGCAAGGTGTCCTACCTCCTCGACAGCGAGGGCCCGGCGGCCGGCGCCGCCATCTCCCAGGCCACCCTGCTCTCCGTGCCGTACGCCATCGACGAGCTCGTCAAGTCGGTCGGCTGAGTGTGAGCGACCGCCGAACGGGGTCCGCCCCGGCCGCACTGCGCACCACCACCGGACGCGAGGCGACCCGCTGGGTCGTGGCGCACTGCCGGGAGCGGCCCTGGCTGACGGCCGCCGCCGTGCTCAGCACGGTGGCCGGGGCCGCGCTCCAGATGCTCCCGGTACTGCTGCTGAGCCGGGTGGTCGACGGGGTGGCCGGGGGCGGACCGCGGTCGGCCCTGCTCGGGCTCGGAGCGCTGATGGTGGCCGCCGCACTGCTCGGTGCGGCGGCCACCGCCCTGTCCGCCTACCTGATCGGACGGCTCGGCGCGGACCTGCTGGCCCGGCTGCGCGAGGGCGCCGTCCGGGCCGTGCTCGGGATGCCCGGCGCGCGGATCGAGCAGGTCGGCCGGGGGGACGTGCTCTCCCGGGTCGGCGACGACGTCGCCGTGCTCTCGCAGGGCATCCGCTCGGCTGTGCCGACCGTGCTCTCGGCCGGCGTGCTGGTGGCGACGGCCACGGCCGGCATGTTCGGCCTGGACTGGCGGCTCGGCCTGGCCGGCGCCTGCGCGCTGCCCGCCTACGGACTGGCTCTGCGCTGGTACCTCCCCCGCTCGGCACCGCTCTACCGGCGGCAGCGGGCGGCGCAGTCGGACCGCGCGCAGGCGCTGATCAGCGGGCTCAACGGGATCGACACGGTACGGGCCTACCAACTGGAGCCGGCCTTCCGGGCGAAGGTCACCGAGGAGTCCCGGCGGGTCAGGGACCTGGGCGTCGAGGTCTTCCGGCTGTTCGGCCGCTTCGTCGGCCGGGAGAACCGGGCGGAGTTCATCGGCCTGGCCCTGATCGTCCTGGTCGGCTACCTCCTGCTGGAGTCCGGCGCCGCCAGCCTCGGCGAGGTGTCGGCCGCCCCCTTGGTGTTCCACCGGCTGTTCAACCCGCTGGGCGCCATCATGTTCACCTTCGACGCGGCGCAGAAGTCGGGCGCCAGCCTGACCAGGCTGGTCGGCGTGGTCTCCGAGTCCACGGCGGAGCGGCTGGTGGGCGAGCGGGCCGCCGGTGCGGACGGCACCGAGCCGCGCGCGGTGTCGGTGGAGGGGCTGACGTTCACCCATCCCGGCGCCGAGCGGCCCGCCCTACGGGACGTCAGCCTGACCGTCCCGGCGGGCGGTTCGCTCGCCCTGGTCGGCGCGAGCGGTGCGGGGAAGTCGACGCTGGCCGCGCTGGTGGCCGGCATCGGCGCCCCGCAGAGCGGGCGGGTGCGGATCGGCTCCACCGACCTCGCCGGGTTGGACGAGGCCGGCGCGCGGACCCTGGTGAGCATCCTGACCCAGGAGACGCACGTCTTCTCCGGCCCGCTCGCCGAGGACCTGCGGCTGGCCGCGCCCGAGG
Organism: Kitasatospora sp. NPDC004289; assembly: GCF_053602875.1. Classification (NCBI taxonomy): domain Bacteria; kingdom Bacillati; phylum Actinomycetota; class Actinomycetes; order Kitasatosporales; family Streptomycetaceae; genus Kitasatospora; species Kitasatospora sp. NPDC004289. The sequence continues at coordinate 23,237 of NZ_JBSGEL010000078.1, forward strand.
CCGACGACGCCCGGCTGTCGGAGGCGCTGCGCACCGTCGGCGCGCTCCCCTGGGTCGAGGCGCTGCCCGAGGGGCTGCAGACCGAGGTCGGTGAGGGCGGCCTGCGGCTGGACGGCCCCAAGGTGGCCCAACTCGCGCTCTGCAAGCTGGTGTTGGGCCGGACGCCGGTGGTGGTGCTGGACGAGTCGACCGCCGAGGCGGGCAGCGCGGGCGCCGCCGAACTGGAGCGCGCGGTCCGGGCCGCCTGTGCCGGCCGGACCACGCTGCTGGTGGCGCACCGGCTGACCCAGGCGGTGGCGGCCGACCGGATCGCCGTGCTGGACGCGGGGCGCGTCGTGGAGCAGGGCACCCACGAGGAGCTGGTGGCGCTGGGCGGCCGCTACGCCCGGCTCTGGCGGGCCTGGCGGGACGGCAGCACCCCCGACCGGCCGAAGGCCACCGCTCCCTGAGCCCCGCCCCGGCGCTCCCCCACCAACCCCCCCAGCCCCGAAGCGACGGTCCATCACCCCGATGAACACTCCTGAGCTCCAGCCGTCCCGCAAGCCCGGGGCCGAGATCCTCCGCACCACGGTCCGCCGCAACGCCCGCGCCATGCTCGGCGGCACCCTCCTGATGGGCCTGTACCAGGCCGCCGAGACCGCCTTCCCGATCGCGCTCGGCCTGATCGTCGAGCACACCCTCACCGAGCGCAGCCCGCTCTCCCTCGCGCTGGCGATCGGGGCGCTGGCCGTGATCATCACCACCGTCTCGCTCTCCTGGCGGTTCGGGATGCGCATCCTGCAACGGGCCAACACCACCGAGGCGCACCGCTGGCGGGTCCGGGTCGCGGCCTGCGGCCTCCAGCCGGTGGCCCGGGACACCGGGCTCCGGTCCGGCGAGGTCCTGGTGATCGCCACCGAGGACGCCGACCAGACCGCGGACATCGTCGAGGTGGTGCCGATGCTGATCAGCTCGCTGGTCGCGGTGGTGATCACGGCGGTGGCCCTGGGCACGGCGAGCATCGGGCTGGGCCTGCTGGTGGTGGTCGGCAGCGCCGCCATCCTCGGGGTGCTCAGCGTGCTGTCCGGACGGATCGGCAGCAGCACCAAGGAGCAGCAGGCCCGGGTGGCCCGGGCCGGCGCGAAGGTCGCCGACCTGATCACCGGGCTGCGCCCGCTGCACGGCTTCGGCGGCAACCACGCGGCCTTCCTCTCCTACCGCCGGCTGAGCACCGGCGCCCGGCGGCAGGCCGTCACCGTCGCCCGGGTCAACGGCGTCTACGCGGGGACCGCCCTGGGGCTGAACGCGGTGCTCGCCGTCTCGGTGTCGCTGACCGCCGGGTGGCTCGCGTACGACGGGCGGATCGGCCTCGGCGAGCTGGTGATGGCGGTGGGTCTCGCCCAGTTCGTCATGGAGCCGCTGAAGCTGTTCTCCGACATGCCGAAGTACGTGATGACGGCCCGCGCCTCGGCGGAGCGGATGGCACTGGTGCTGTCCGCCCCGCCGACGGCGGCCCCGGGCCGGGACCGCCCGTCCCCGGGCGGGAGCCTGGAGGTCGAGGGGCTGCGGTACGGGAGCCTGCGGGAGGTCGGGTTCCGCATCCCCGCCGGGGAGTTCACCGCCGTGCTGGCCCTGGGGCCGCAGCAGGCGGCGGACCTCGCGGCGGTGCTGGCCCTGCAGGTGCCGCCCGGCGAGCAGGAGGGCGTGGTCAGGCTCGGGGGGCGGCCGCTGGCCGAGCTCTCCGTGGAGTCCGTCCGCCGGCACCTGCTGGTCAATCCGCACGACGGGGAGGTCTTCGCCGGCACCCTCCGTTCGAACATCGACCCGTCCGGCACCAGCCGGACGGTGGCCGAGGCGGTCCGGGCCTCGCTGCTGACCGAGGTGGTCGCCCTGTACTCCCGGGGGCTCGACCACGAGGTGCACGACCGGGGTGCGAACCTGTCCGGCGGGCAGCGCCAACGGCTGTCGCTCGCCCGGGCCTTGGCGGCCGACGCCGAGGTGCTGGTGCTGCACGACCCGACCACCGCCGTCGACGCGGTCACCGAGCAGCTGATCGCCCGTAACCTCGCGGAGCTGCGCCGGGGCCGGACCACCCTCGTGCTCACCGGCAGCCCCGCCCTGCTGGACGCCGCCGACCGGGTGCTGGTGCTGGAGGACGGCGTGGTCACGGCCGAGGGCGGCCACCGCGAGCTGCTGGCGGAGGACGGGCGCTACGCCCGCGCGGTGGCGCGCTGACCTGCCCGAGGAGCCGTCCAACCCCCTTTCCGGGCTGCCGAGTTGCCCTCCCGCGTGCGCGAGGGGTTCTCGTCGCGACCCGCTTATTGTACTCTCCGTCTAATAGCGGGCTCGGGGCCCGCGAGGCGTACGACGGAGGCAGCCATGGCCCGGACCGGTGCGGCAGGGACGACGGAGCAGGCGGAGCGGATCCACCCGGAGCCCGCCGACGGCGAGGAGGTGTACCGGCGGCTGCTGGACTCCTCGGCCCGGCTCTCCTACGACCCGTCCGTCGAGATCGACTGGGACGCGCCCTTGCCGGAGGAGCACTACGGGCTGAACCCGGAGTGGAGCACCCTCTACGGCACCCGCCTCTGGGACGAGATGACCGAGCGTCAGCGGGTCGCCCTCACCCGGCACGAGGTCTGCTCGATCATGAGCACCGGCATCTGGTTCGAGATGATCCTCCAGCAGATGGTGCTGCGCGACCAGTACCTCAAGAACCCGGGCAACGCCGAGTTCCGCTTCGCCCTCACCGAGATCGCCGACGAGTGCCGGCACTCCATCATGTTCGCCCGCGCCTGCGAGAAGATGGGCGCCCCCCAGTACAAGCCCAAGCGCGTGCTGGCCGAGGCCGGGCGCCTGTTCAAGGCCACCGCCCGGGGCGAGATGGCCTACGGCGGCATCCTGGTCGCCGAGGAGGTGCTGGACGTGATGCAGCGCGACTGGATGCGCGGCGAGAACGTCCTCGACATCGTCCGCGGCACCTCCCGGATCCACGTGGTGGAGGAGTCCCGCCACATGAAGTTCGCCCGCCAGGAGATCCGCGAACGGCTGTACGGCGCAGGCCCGTTGCGCCGCCGGCTGGCGGCGGGCGGGATCGCCACCGCCGCCTTCGTGATCGTCTCCAGCATGGTCAACAAGGGCGTCTACGCCGCCGCCGGGCTGGACCCGGTCCGCGCCGTCGCGGAAGCGCGCGGGAACCAGCACCGCAAGGCCATGATGCGCACCAGCTCCGCCCACCTGATGGCCTTCCTCGCCGACAACGGCCTGCTCACCGATCGCGCCGTCGCCCTCTACCGCCGCGTCGACATGCTCTGAGCACCGGCGTCCGCCCGCCACCCAGCGCAGCCCCCACCGCTCCCAGCACCGAGGACCCCACCCGGCCATGGCCTACGCGATCACCCGCTCCTGCTGCAACGACGCCACCTGCGTCTCGGTCTGCCCCGTCAACTGCATCCACCCCACCCCCGACGAACCCGACTTCGGGCGCACCGACCTGCTCTACATCGACCCCAAGGCCTGCATCGACTGCGGCGCCTGCGCCGACGCCTGCCCGGTCGAGGCCATCAAGCCGACCGACGAACTCACCGGCCCCGGTGCGGTGTTCGTCGAACTGAACCGCCGTTACTACGAGGAGAACCCCACCGACCACGCCTGGGGCGCCCCCTCCTTCCCGCGCAGCCTGCCGGCCCGGGCCGAGCCGCTGCGGATCGCCATCGTCGGCACCGGCCCGGCCGCCTCGTACACCGCCCAGGAGCTGCTGCGCTCCACCGACGCCCAGCTCACCGTGCTGGACCGACGCAGCGTCAGCGGCGGCCTGCTCCGGCTCGGCGTCGCGCCCGACCACACCACCACCCGCCGGATCGCGGGCCACTTCGCCCAGGTCTACCGCCACCCCCGGCTGCGCCTGCACCTCTCCACCGAGATCGGCCGGCACCTCTCGCACGCCGAACTCGCCGCCCACCACCACGCGGTGGTGTACGCGACCGGCGCCGACGGCGACCGCCGCCTCGGCCTGCCGGGCGAGGACCTGCCCGGCAGCCTGCCGGCCACCACCGTGGTCGGCTGGTACAACGGCGACCCGGACGTGCCGGCCGAGGCCGTCCCGCTCACCGCGGAGCGCGCCGTCGTCGTCGGCAACGGCAACGTCGCCCTCGACATCGCCCGCGTCCTGCTCCAGGACCCGGACGGGCTGGCCGGCACCGAGATCGCCGCCCACGCGCTGACCGCCCTGCGCGGCAGCCGGCTGCGCGAGGTGGTCCTGCTGGCCCGCCGCGGCCCGCAGGACGCCGCCTGGACCGCTCCCGAGTTCCTGGCGCTGCGCCAACTCCCGGGCGTGGAACTGGTGGTGGCCGAGGACCCGGACACCCTGGCCGCGATCGCCGCCGCCCTGCCCGGGGAGAAGGCCGCCCTGCTCGCCGGTCTGCCGACCGTCCCGGCCGACGCCCCCGCGCCACCCGCCGGCGCCCGCCGGATCACCCTGCGCTTCCACACCACCCCGACCGCGGTCACCGGCGGGCAGCGGGTCGAGGGGATCGAGGTCCGGACCACCGGCACCGACGGGCCGGGCGCGACCGTCCCCGCCGGCCTGGTGATCCGCTCCATCGGCCACCGCGGCACCCCCGTCCCGGGCCTGCCGCACGAGGAGAGCACCGGCACCCTCCCCAACCGGCTGGGCCGCGTCACCGACCCGGCCACCGGCCGGGCCCTCCCGGGCACCTACGTGGTCGGCTGGGCCAAGCGCGGCCCCGTCGGCGGCATCGGCAGCAACCGCGGCTGCGCCCAGGAGACCGTCGCCGCCCTGCTGGACGACGCCGCCGCCCGCACCCTCCCCTCGCCCTCGGGCACCGGCACGGACTTCGGCCGCCTCCTCCGCCGACGGGCGGACCGGTGACGGCCGCGCCCTCCGACCTTCGGGCCGGCGACGGACGCACCCGCAACCCGCGCACGGGCAACGGGAACTGACGCCCGCTCATCGGACGGGCGAACGCGGGACGACCCCTCCGCCGAACGGGTGGCAGCAGGTGTGACCGGGCCCGGGCGGCGGTAGGGGGCCGCCATGACCTCCAGCACCCCCGACCCGCTCCGCCACCGGAACCCCGAGCCGGCCCCCGCCCCCACCCCGGGCGAGCTGGCGGGCCGCCGGGGCTACCGCCCGCGCTTCCTGGGCCCCGAGGTGCCGCTGCCGCTGCCGGTCGACCCCGGCATCGGCACCGTGGTGCTGCGCTACACCCACTTCTCGGTGGTCTTCCGCCCGGACCGGCGGCTGGCGGCCGCGACCGCCGTGGCGATCGACGGCCACCGGCTGCGCGACCTGACGCGGGAGGACGACCGCTGGCGCTTCGACCCCCGGATCCCCTCCGACCAGCAGACCGGTGCCCCGGTGTACGAGCACAACACGCTCGACCGGGGTCACCTGGTCCGTCGGCTGGATCCGGTCTGGGGCGGGGAGGCCGAGGCCCTCCAGGCCAACGACGACACCTTCTACCTGACCAACGCCGCGCCGCAGTCGGAGGAGTTCAACCGGGGCAAGCTGCTCTGGCTCGGCCTGGAGAGCTACCTGCTGGACCACGCCGCCGACTCCGAGCGCAAGCTGGTGGTGCTGAGCGGCCCGGTGCTGCGGGCGGGCGATCCGCCCTACCGGGGCGTGCGCATCCCGCTGAGCTTCTGGAAGGTCACCGCCTTCCTCACCGAGGACGGCGAACTGGCCTCCACCGCCTACCTGTTGGACCAGAGCCCGGACCTCGCCACGGCCGGCCCGGCGTTGGCCGCCGCCGAGGCGGCGGGAGCGGTTCCGCCGCTGGGCGCCTTCCGGACCTTCCAGACCCCGGTCTCGGACATCGCCGCCCTCACCGGCCTGGACCTCGGACCCCTGCCCGCGGCCGACCGGCTCCGCCCGGGCCCGGTGCCCGAGGGCGCCCCGCCGCAGCACCGCTGGACGGAGCTCTCCGAGCTGGACCAGATCGTGCTCTGACGGGTGGTCGGCCCGGGCCGGGCCAGTCCGGGCCAGTCCGGGTCGGCCCGGACTGGCCCGGGTCTCAGAGCACGTCGTCCAGCTCGCGCAGCAGCCGCGCCTTGGCCCGGGCCCCGACCACCGACTTCACCGGCTCGCCGTTGCGGAAGACCATCATGGTGGGCATCGAGAGCACGCTGTACGCGGCCTGGGTCTCGGGGTTGCTGTCCACGTCGAGCTGGACCACCCGCAGGGTGCCGGCCCGTTCGGCGGCGATCTCCGCCAACACCGGGGCGACCATCCGGCAGGGCGGGCACCAGTCGGCGGTGAACTTGACCAGGACCGGCAGGTCGGCCGCGAGCACCTCGGCGGCGAAGGTCTCGTCGGTGACGGAGGTCAGCTGAGCACTCATCGGAAAAGCCCTCCTCGGGCGGGTCGGTGTTCTGTCAGGAATGACCGTGCGGAAGGAGCTCGCAGGAGGGCTCGGCGTCGGCCGCCTCCCCGGCGAGCCGCGCCATGTCCTCCTCCGCGCGCAGGAGTTGGGCTCCCACCTGGTCGCGGACCTGGCGCAGCCGGTCGATGCACTCGTCCAGCTCGGCCAGCTTGGCCCGGTAGACCTGGAGGGAGGCCGGGCAGGAGTCCCCGGCCGGATGCCCGGCCCGCAGGCACTCCACGAACGGGCGTGTGTCCTCCAGCTCGAAGCCGAAGTCCTGGAGCATCCGGATCTGCCGCAGCAGCCGCAGGTCCTCCTCGTCGTACGTGCGGTAGCCGTTGACACTCCGCCGCGCGGGCAGCAGACCGCGCGACTCGTAGTACCGCAGGGTGCGCGTGGTGGTGTGGGCCCGTGCCGCGAGTTCTCCGATCCGCATGACCCGACCGTAGACCTTGCCCCCGACGTCAACGCCAGCGCTCTCCCCCGGTCTCGCGCGCACCGCCCGGAAAATCCGGCTCGACCCCACCCCGCCGAAGGTAGGGTCGGTGCCATGGCGGAGGAAGAGCAGAGCGTACGGGTGGACAGCTGGATCTGGTCGGTGCGGCTGACCAAGACCCGCTCCATGGCCGGTGCGGCCTGCCGAGCCGGGCACGTCAAGGTCAACGACGAGCGCGCCAAGCCCGCTCAGGTGGTCCGCGAGGGCGACGTCGTCCGGCTCTTCCACGACGGCCGGGAGCGGGTGGTGACGGTCCGCAAGCTGATCCGCAAGCGGGTCGGCGCCGAGATCGCCGTCGGCTGCTACCGGGACGACAGCCCGCCGCCCCCGCCCCGCGAGGAGGCCGCCGCGCTCGGCATCCGCGACCGCGGCACCGGCCGCCCGACCAAGCGCGACCGCCGAGACCTGGAGCGCCTGCGCGGTCTCTGAGCCGCGGTGCGCCAGGCCCGCCGGGAGCCCGTCCGACGTGGGCGACAATGGTGCGATGTCCCGACGCCGCAAGCCCACTCCCCGCCCCGCCGCTACCCCGCTGCCCGACACCGCCCCCTGCCCCTGCGGGCGGGAGGCCACGTACGGTGCCTGCTGCGGGCCGCTGCACCGGGGCGAGAAGGCCGCCGCCACCGCCGAGCAGCTGATGCGTTCGCGCTACAGCGCCTTCGCCGTGCACGACGAGCCGTACCTGCTGCGCAGCTGGGCCGCCGCCACCCGCCCGGGCTCGCTGGACTTCGACCCGGGCCTGGTCTGGGAGCGCCTGGAGGTGCTGGCCACCACCGAGGGCGGGGCCTTCCACACCGAGGGCACCGTCACCTTCCGCGCGCACTACCGCGACGGCGGCGAGGAGGGCTCGATGCGCGAGCACAGCCGCTTCGTCCGCGAAGAAGGCGCCTGGGTCTACCTCGACGCCCGGTAGGCCCGCCGGGCGGACGGCGGACCGAGGGGGTGGTGGCACTCCGCACGGTCCGGGGTGCGAGGATGGCGGTCCCGCCCCGTACGGCGGGCCCTTGCGCCGACCGGCCGGCCGCTCACACAGCGGCGGTATCAGGGGCACGGCGAGGCCCGCACCCTGGCAGGCTGCACAACCCCGGCAGCCCGACGGCGGCGGCTCCCCTCACACTTCCCTCCCTCAGGAAGCACCCTCGCCATGCACGTCTCCACCGTGCCCGGCCGCGCCCTCGCGGTCCTGGGCTGCCTGACGCTGGCCGCGTGCGCCAGCGCCACCACCGACCAACCGGGGTCCACCGCCAAGCTCCGCTCCCAACTCCCGCGCGCCATAAGGGATGCGGGCGTCCTGCGGATCGCCTCCGACCTCAACTACCCGCCCGTCGACTTCAAGGAGCAGGACGGCTCCCCGGCCGGCCTGGACGTGGACCTGGCCCGGGCCCTCGCCTCCCGGCTCGGGCTGCGGGCGGAGTTCACCGACCTGCCGTTCGAGCAGGTGCTGCCGGCCGTCCGCGAGCGCCGGGTGGACCTGGCCATGTCGGCGGTGCTGGACACCCGTCAGCGCCAGCTCGGACTGGACGACCAGGGCCGCACGGTCGACTCGGGCGTCGACTTCGTCGACTACTTCGTCACCGGCACCTCGATCCTGGTCCGGCAGGGCAATCCGGCCCGGATCGGCTCGCTGGACGACCTGTGCGGCCAGACCGTCGCCCTCCAGCGCGGCACCGTGCAGGACGAGATCGCCCAGCGGCAGACCGCCGCCTGCGCCAAGACCGGCAAGCCGCTGACCATCCGTCGGATGGACAACGACCAGCAGGCCCTGGCGGAGGTGGCCGCCGGCCGGGCGGTCGCCGACCTCAACGACTACCCGGTGGCCGAGTACAACACCCGGGACGGCCAGGGCAAGGGCCGCTTCCAGGTGACCGGCGGTCAGTTCCTGACCAGCCCGTACGGGATCACCGTGGCCAAGGACTCCACCGCGCTGCGCGACGTCCTGGCCAAGGTGCTCGACCAGCTGATCCGCGACGGCGAGTACGACAAGATCCTCACCCGCTGGAACGTCCCGGCCGGCGGCGTCTCCAGCGCCGTGGTCAACGGCGGCCGCTGACGCCGCGCCCTACTTGGGGACCGGGGCCAGGCCCGTGCAGCCGCGCAGCCCGTCGCGGCGCTTGAGCGACGCGGCCGCCTGCGCCCCGGTCTCCGGGACGGGCACCCCCTGCCCGCTGATCTGGGCCGGGGTGAACTCCTCGCCGGTGACCTTCCCCTCGGCCGTGAGGGTCAGGGTGGTCACGCCGGTCTCGTTGGAGTTGGCGTAGCTGGAGGTGCCGTACCAGAGGAAGTTGCCGAAGCCGTAGGCCACGTAGGTGGAGCCGAGCATGCCCGCGCCCAGCATGGTGTGGGCGTGCGTGCCGACCACGGCGGTGGCACCGGCGGCGGACAGCTTCTTCGCGATGGAGGTCTGCCCGGCCGTCGGGCAGGCCTTCCCCTCCTCGCCCCAGTGCAGGTACACCAGCACCACCGGGGCCTGTGCCTTGGCCTGCGTCACCGCCTTCAGCAGCGCGGCCTCGTCCAGCGCGGAGGCGATGCCGGCCTTGCCGGCCCCCGCCCGCCACTTCCGGTTGGTCTCCTCGTCGACCTGGCTGGCCGCCACCACGGCGACCTTCACGCCCTTGACGTCCGCCACGTACGGGGTGAACGCCTCGGCGGCGTCCTTGCCGATGCCGACCACCGGGATCGGCGAGGAGGCCTTGGCAGCCAGCGTGTCGGTCAGCCCCGGCTGGCCGAAGTCCACGGCGTGGTTGTTGGCGAGCGAGACCACGTCCACGCCCGAGTCCTGGAGCACCTTGAGCGAGCGGGCCGGGGTGCGGAAGGTGTAGGTCTTCACTTCCGGAGCACCGCGCTCGGTGATCGCGGTCTCCAGGTTCAGCACCGAGAGGTCGGCGTCGGCCAGCTTCTTGGATATCGGCCCGAGCGCCTGCTCCGGCGCCTTCAGGTTCAGCCGTGCCTCGGTCCGCCCCTCGAAGTGCACGTCCCCCGCGAACGCCACCGTGAACGTCGTCCCCGGCGCGGCGGCCCCCGCCCCGGTGCCCGTCGGCGAGGCCGCACCGCCCGAGGCCTGGGCGGCGGCGGACGACTTCCCGGAGCCGGGCTCCACGTGGTCGCCACCGGCCGGGTGCGGCTCCTCGCCGCAGCCGGCCACCAGGACCAGCGCGGCCACCACTGCGGCTGCGGACACGGCACGGCGCATGACGAGAATCCCCCCGAGATCGATACGTGAGCACCTGAGATTACGACATGCCCCCACCGCCGCAACACACTTCCCTCACAGATCCGGAAGGTCACCTTCCGAAAGCCGGGTGCGATACTGCCCGGATGCCGAAGAGGAAGCGGGGGCGGGAGCAGGCCGATCCGTCGGGGCACGCCGTCGAACCGGTCGCGTCGCCGACCTACGACTACGCCCCGTACGTCTCCCCGGTCGCCGCGAAGGTCCTCGTCGACGCCGAGGGCGGCCACTGGCGGCTCGCCCGCGGCCCGCTCGACCCCCGCCGCGCCAAGCGGCTGGCGGTCAGCGCCCACGCCATGTCGATCAGCGACGGCGAGTACGACGAGGACCGCGGCCGCTGGTACCACTCCTTCCTGCCCGAGGCCGACCGCCTGCCCACCTGGCAGCGGGTCAAGCCGCTGTACGACTCCGACGGCATGCTCAGCCACCGGGCGTACGAGTTCACCGACGAGGACGGCCGGGTGCTCCTCTACATCGACACGTCCTGCTGACCGCCCGTCCGGATCCAGGACGAACTACCCCATATCCCTCCGGTCGGGCGTAGCGGCTTTCGGCCATTGGGCGCAATACCGTGGTCCACGTCACGTAATTAGATCCGTAACGGATCGACTCCTGCCGCGATGAAAGGGGAGGTGTTGTCGCGCGGGACGAGTCCGTACCCGCGCTGTCCCACTCCCCTTGTGAGAGGCTCCTCGTGTCGCTCAGCTCGCCCAGCAGGGTTTCCGTCGCCGAGAAGAAGCGTCCCGTCAAGCGGGCCACCGCCAAGGTGCCGGTGGCCGCACCGTCGTCCGACGACGGCGAGTGGGAGGAGAACGGGGCCCAGGCGGCCGAACCCGAGGAGGACCGGGAGGCCGAGGTCTTCGTGCTCTCCGACGGGGACGAGGACGACGCCCCGGCCCAGCAGGTCGCCACGGCCGGCGCCACGGCCGACCCGGTGAAGGACTACCTGAAGCAGATCGGCAAGGTCCCGCTGCTCAACGCCGAGCAGGAGGTCGAGCTCGCCAAGCGCATCGAGGCCGGCCT